>JAJFLV010000005.1 GCA_021772535.1 Opitutales bacterium
GCGAAGTTGCTTTGTGGAAACGGTCTGTGTCTTCGTGAGGACCTTTATCTACGGCCCAAAAATGGGAATTGCGGTGTTTTCTTTTGAGGAATGAAACCCCTTCAGGGTTTTTGTCTTAAAAATACATCAGGTATCCAGGGGTTTTACATCACCCCTGGCTGGCGAATTTCGCCCCTTCAGGGCGTTGGGTTTGTAGGCATGTCATATAAATTCCGCTCCTCCGCGGTTGAAGAGGCCAGCGGGTGGCCGGTGGTCGGTGGTCGGTGCTGTTTCTTTGCATAATGGGTGATCGAATATCTGAAAAAGGATTGGAGGATGTAAAACCCCAATATCAAAAAGATTGAAATGACTTATTCGGTAATATTTCAACATTCGATTCAAAAGAACTCATATTATCGCAGCATGATCCCATAGGAATTTCTGATACTTTATTTTTGAACATTGACTCCTTATTTTTTTCTTGAGTTATTGGTTTGCTCGCTCGGGATTCCTAGGAGCAGCAAGCGTACATTTAATGTTCAATCTGGTAATTTCTCCTTTTAGTGGAATTTTAATAAATTGAGGCTAACTATAGTATGGACCGAAACGCTGGAAACGATGTAGTTAGATTCGTTCGCTTTCCTCATCGGGCAGTGAATTCAATCATAAAAGCTATCCTCAATAAATCCAATTCGACTGTGTTGATTACGGTCCCCAATATTTCAAAAGTGACCGCAATTGGATATATTCTTGTTTTTACTAAAGGACAGGCAAAGGATTGAGTCAGCCTGGAGGCCAGGGTATCCAATTCCTTTTGGGGAATATCGGAGCAATCACTGAAAAAGCAGTCTTTAATATTGAAGGCCCTGCAAATCTCTATTGAACCGGCAGTCCGGGTGGGACACTGAAAGTGATTCCGTTGGAACGTCCGAAATAGCGCCTATCTGGAGTGTTGCTGTCATAGGTCCAAATCCATTCTTCGAATCCATACGGCGAATCTAGGCCATATAGTTTTATCCAGCGATAAGTGTTTTGGTTGACGAAAATCCAATTGCTGAGACCCGAATCGAAGAGGTAAAAGACCTCTTCGTTGTATTCGAATACAAACTGCCAGCCATGCTCATCGTGATAAATCCAGGGCCAGAAATCCACGTTGTAGTTGAGATACCAGGGGGAAGCCATCCATCCGGCAAATCCGGCAATGGGCTGGCCGCCGAATACATCCGTCTCGCTCTCTATATCGATCTCAAGACGCACCTGCAGCACATAGGCACCGGTACCTGTGTCTGAAAAGTGACGCACTCGGATATAATAGGTTCCCGCCCCTACTTCATAGTCGAACAAGAAATTCCCGCCTTCGTTGCTATCGTCGTCTGATATTACCAGCTCGTTCTCTGAGTCGTAGAGGTAGCCGAATGTGTCCGTTTCTCCCGTCGTGTTCACGTAAAGCGTCCCGCTTTCGGTCAGTTCAAGGCGGTAGTAGTCATTATCTCCGGCCGTACTTATATTTGCACTAAAATTATCGACATCACTCGCGATACGAGGCGCTTCAGCAAAGCTGTTATTGTGGCCGTCGTAACGCGCCTGCAGCACATAGTTTCCAATAGTGCCAGAGGCTGCATCCACTTTGAGGTAATAGATTCCCGGTATCGCAAACTCCCAGTTGATCCGGAAATTCCCGCCGCTGCCGCTGTCGTCGTTTGTAGCGATTAGCCGGCGAGAATCTCCATCGAAGGGGCCGTAGAGGGAGCCGAATGTGTTCGTTCCTCCAGTTGTGTTGAAAGTTAGCGTCCCGGATCCGATCAGTTCAACGCGGTACCAGTCATCATCTCCGGCCGGATCTATACGTGAATTCACATCGACATTTTTCCCGATAAATTCCGCTGAATCAATGGTGTCATTGTTGCCGACTAATCGTGTCTGCAACACATAGGCACCGGTACCTGTGTCTGAAAAGTGACGCACTCGGATAAAATATGTATCCATCCCTACCTCCGCGTTGAGCGAGAAATTCGAGCCGGTGCCGCTATCGTCATTTGACCTTACCAGCTCGTTCTCTGAATCGTAGAGGTAGCCGAATGTGTCCGTTTCTCCCGTCGTGTTGACTGTAAGCGTTCCGGGTTCGCTGGGTTCAATGTGGAAGTAGTCATTATCTCCGGCCGTATTTATACTTGCATTAAGATCGTCGTTGTTCTCGATAAAACCCGCTGAAGCAAAGCTATCATTGACTCCGCCCCCGAGGAAACTCACATGCAGCACATAGTCGCCGGTACCTGTGTTTGAATAGTGACGCACTCGGATATAATGGATTCCCGACTCTAATTGCCAGTCGAACAAGAAATTCGAGTCGGGGCCGCTATCGTCGTCTTCCGTGATCAGCTGGCGATTTTGGTTGAATTGGTAGCCGTAGAGGTGGCCGTATGTGTCCGTCTCTCCCGTCGTGTGGACGGTAAGCCTCCCGGCAATGTTCAGAACAAGGCGGAAGTAGTCATTATCTCCGGCCGGACTTATACTTGCATTCAAATCGACATTGTTCTCGATAAGTTGCGCTTCATCAAAGCTGTCATTGCCAGACGCGAAGGGGACTGTCGTGCACAGTAATAGTGCCAAAACACAGATATTCTTAAGGGACGGCATGGTTCCCCGTCTCATGAATAGATCAAACCATTTGCGATATTGAGTGAATTTTTTTGAGTAGTATATTTCCTGCATCCCTGTTGTCCTTAGGTAGTTGGGTGGTTTTGTTGGAAAGGACAATAATTCAGATATGTCCTCGGTTAATGTTGGCCAGAGGTCCAAATTCTGGCAATTATTCGGGCAACGACATTTTCCAACGTCAGGCACCATCCATGCTGGAGTGTACAGATGACTGGCATAAGCTTGTAAATAACCGTAAATTATTTATCGGTCAAACGAAAAATTGGCCGGAGGAAATGTTCCCATGCGAGAATAAGCAAAAGATGGAATTAGCCCGGAGGCCCAGCAATCTGATTCCTATTCGGGTAAATCGGGCATTCATTGACAGAAAACAAAAATCTTTAACATTAAAGACTCAGTAAATTCCTATTCAACCGGCAACCCCGCCGGGACGCTGAATATACTACCACCGGACCGTTGGAGAACCGGCGATCCAGTTTGTTTTCAAATTGAGCTTCCAACTCAATAGCCTTTACTTCCTCAGTCGTTTTGCTCGTTAGGGGATGTTGGATAGGGGGATTGGTGGCCTAAGAGTTTCTTAAATCCGCAGATTGGAGGATGTCGCTTCGCTCGGTACGCACATGAACTCAGATTGGGGATAGTAGAAAAAGGTTTCAGGTTTCAGGCTGCGATTTTATCAGAACGTGCTAGGGACAGCCCGTTCCACCTGGGGAAGTGGAGGTTTTTTGTGATTTTTTCTGAATTTTTGCATTTTTTTTCATTTTTTGAGCCAACGCATCAAACGTAGCCAACCTATCAATTGACGGGGGGGATTTTTTTTGATAAAATATGGGCCATGGAAGAAAACAAACCAAAAACTTTTAATTAATTCGGAATTTTAATGTATTTAATAGAAAATATAAATTTGCGGGAAGGTTTTGCCCTGGACGGGGGAAATCCACGATTAGTGAAAGCGTTTCAGGAAGTGATGAAAGCGCCGTTCTATCATGGTTGGATAGATCGATGGGTAGAATTTCGTTACGGCTTGTCTCGATGGCTCTTTTTGCACATAAATTTAGGAACTATCTCAAATTCGATCGGAAATGGGATATTGGCTGGGTGATATTATGAAGGATTCAGGTTTTGCATCGATTTTGAATGCTGATGTTATCGATCGGTATTATGAACAGTGGCTGGAAGCACCCGATTCGGTGGAGGAAAGCTGGCAGGCGTTTTTCCGTAATTATGATAATGATGAGGATGGCGGTAGCGGTGGAGACCTTGATGAGCCTGCTTTAAAGCCGTCGCAGCGGTCGCCGGAAACGGATTCAACCCAATCTGCTGCCCCACCCACAAAGGCTGCTTCGGTGGCGGCAACTCCCCCGAATGTGGAGCGGCCAGGCATCGGGACCGTCGATCCGAAGAAGCAGGCACGCGTTACGGGGGCTCTTTATGCTTACCGATCCATCGGTCACACACAGGCCCATTTCAACCCGATCAAGAAGGTGGAGAAAAATCCCCGGCTTTCCCTGGCGCGCCTAGGCTTTGGCCCCGAAGACCTGGATACCGTTTACGATACGGGAAATTACCTGGGAGGCGTCAATATGACCCTGGGGCAATTGCTGGAAGATCTTTCAGCCACCTATTGCGGCCCCATTGGAGCCGAATATATTCACATCCAGGAAACGGAAAAGCGTCGCTGGCTGCAGGCCAGAATGGAACCTTCTTTGAACCGGCCCAACTACAGCCGAAAATTCAAGACCCGTGTGCTGGAAAAAGTCCTGGAGGCGGAGATATTCGAAAAGTTTCTCCACCGCCGTTACGTGGGGCAAAAGCGATTCGGGCTGGAGGGCGGCGAAACTCTCATCCCTTGCCTGACCGCAATTATGGAAAAGTGCCCGGCTGAAGGAATCAAGGAGGTGGTCATGGGCATGGCCCATCGGGGCCGCCTTAACGTGCTGGCCAACATCCTGGGCAAATCCTACGAGTTTCTTTTTCACGAGTTTTCCGACAATTACGTGCCGGAATCCCTTCATGGCGACGGCGATGTAAAATACCACCTCGGTTACGATTCGGAAATTGCCACTTCGAGCGGAAAGCTGGTGGGGATGCACCTGGCGGCCAATCCGAGCCATCTGGAGGCGGTCAACCCGGTGGTGGAAGGCCGCTCCCGGGCCTTGCAGCGCATTCTCGGCGACTCCGAGCGCAAACAGGTGCTGCCGGTGCTCATCCACGGAGACGCGGCCTTTGCCGGACAGGGGCTGATCAGCGAAGTACTCAATCTCTCCCAGTTAAAGGGCTATACCACGGGGGGCACCATTCATATCATCATCAACAACCAGATCGGTTTTACGACGGACCCCTCCGAGGCGCGTTCCAGCCTTTATTGCACCGATGCGGCGAAGATTGTGGAAGCGCCCATTTTTCATGTCGATGGGGACGATCCGCTATCCATGGTGTGGATCACCGAGCTGGCGCTGGATTACCGGCAGGAATTTGGCGGAGATGTGGTGATCGATATGTATTGCTACCGGCGACACGGGCATAATGAGTCCGACGAGCCCTCCTTTACACAGCCCAAGTTGTATAAGAAAATCTCCACCCACCCCCTGATCAGTGAAACCTTTGCCAAACGATTGTGCGCGGACGGAGATTTAACCGCAGAGGAGGCGGAGAACCTTAAACAGCGGTTTCACCAAACGCTGGAAGAGGCTTTCCAGCGGCAACAGAAAGAATCGGCCAAAAAGAACGAGGCCAACAAAGAGGCCTTCATCGGCTCCAGCGCCATTTTTCAACCGCCCTACTCTTTTCGGCCCGTAAAAACCAGCGTTTCCAAGGCGGGGCTGGCCAAAGTCGCCCGGTCCCTGACGGCTCTTCCCGAGAATTTTTCGCCCAACCCGAAAATCAAACGCCAGTTGGAAACCAAGTGGAAAACCTTTGAGAAAGATGGCCTAATTGATTGGGCCTTGGCCGAATCATTGGCCTGGGGAACTCTGATGCTCGATGGCACGCCGGTGCGCCTTTCCGGACAGGATTGCGCCAGGGGAACATTCAGCCAGAGACACGCCGTCCTTTACGATATCAAAACGAGGGAATCCTATATCCCACTGATGAACCTGGAGGACCGCCGGGCAATTTTTTGCGTGCACAACTCACTTTTATCGGAGGCGGCAGTGCTGGGATTCGACTTCGGCTACTCCATCGACTATCCGCAGATGCTGTGCATGTGGGAAGCGCAATTCGGTGACTTCGCCAACGGCGCGCAGGTCATCATCGACCAGTTTATCGCCGGCAGCGAATCGAAATGGCAATTGGTCAGCGGCATCGTTCTGCTGCTGCCGCACGGCTACGAAGGACAGGGCCCGGAACATTCCTCGGCTCGCCTGGAGCGTTATTTGCAGCTCTGCGCGGAGGATAATATGCAAGTCTGTAACCTCTCCACCCCGGCCCAGTATTTTCACGTCCTGCGGCGGCAAATGAAGCGGGATTTCCGCAAACCCCTCATCATCATGGCGCCCAAAAGTCTGCTGAGGAATAAAATGGCATTCTCGCCGGTGGAGGAATGCACCAAAGGAAGTTTTCAGGAAATCCTCGATGATCCCGAGCCTCCGAACAACCCGACACGTATCGTTTTGTGCAGCGGCAAAGTGTATTACGACCTGTTGAATTACCGGACCGAAAACAAGATAAAAGACACGGCATTACTTCGGGTGGAGCAGCTCTACCCTCTCCACCAATCAAGTTTGCGAAAGCTTTTTGAAAAATACAACGGGGATGGGAATGAAAAAGGGAAAAGCAATGTCAGCATCGTCTGGTGCCAGGAAGAATCTAAAAACATGGGCGCCTGGAGCTATATCACCCCATTGATCGAGGAAACCACGGGAGTTCGGCCCATCTATGCCGGGCGCGATGCCAGCGCCAGCACCGCCGTCGGTGTCCTAGCTCTCCACAAACTCGAGCAGGAAGCTTTGGTCAAGGCGGCCTTTAGCGGCAATGTGCAAACCGGTTGAGGAGATAGATTAACCTCGCGCAAACCTACCCTTTCCATCGCTGGGGCAGGAGGAGTTGCAGGAGGAGTCCGAAGGTAGCGACTCCGGCCAGACCGATGACGTTGTACCAGAGGTAGCCGATGTCGGTGTTGAAAAACAGGACCAGGACGATGGTTTCGGATATCAGGGCGGCAAAAAAGACGGCATTGCCCTTGATGAAACGGACAAAAAAGGCCACCAGGAAGATCCCCAGAATGGTGCCGTAAAAAATGGATCCCAGAATATTGACCGCCTCGATGAGGTTCTCCACCAAGTAGGCGGTCATGGCAAAAAAGATGGCCACTGCGCCCCAAAAACCGGTCAGGATTTTGGAAACCAGCACATAATGGCGCTCGCTTCCGCCTTTGTGGAATATCCGCTTGTAAAAATCGACGGTTGAGGTTGAGGCCAACGCATTCAATTCGGAAGCGGTCGAGGACATGGCGGCGCAAAAAATGACTGCCAGCAACAGGCCGATGATCCCGTGCGGCATGTAATTGAGAATAAAAGTCAGAAAAACATAATCGGAGTCCTTTGTCTCTAATTCAGGGTCCGCTTCAACGAGTAGGGCTTTTACTTCCCGTCGGATTTCACCACCCTTGGCATCGATGACATTCAATTCACGGCTGGCAATTTCAATGGCCGCTTCATCGCCCCGTCTGATGGCTTCGACAAGGGTTTGAATGCCTGCCTTCTTTTCTCCAAAAACTTCGGAATAGTTATCGTCCAAGGCCTGAAGCTCCGCTCCGGCAGGGGTCCGGTATGCGGACTCCATGGCCGCTTGTTTGAAGAAAACGGGAGGTTTTTCGAATTGATAAAAGACAAAGACCATCACACCGACAAAGAGGATGAAAAATTGCATGGGCACTTTCAAAACGGCGTTGAACATGAGCCCCATGCGGCTTTCGGTGATATTTTTTCCCGCCAGGTAACGCTGCACCTGAGATTGATCCGTGCCGAAGTAGGACAAGGCTAAAATTAGCCCCCCGAACATTCCCGACCAGAAGGTATAGCGCTGGTTGATATCGAAGGAAAAATTGACCACTTCGAGCTTGCCCATTTTTCCCGCCACGGCCACCGCCTCACCGAAACTGATCCCCTCGGGAAATTTCAGCACAATCATGATAAAAGCCACAACCATTCCCACAAGGATGACGCCCATCTGGTATTTCTGGGTCAGGCTGACCGCCCTCGACCCTCCCGTTACGGTATAAATAATAACCAGAGCACCAACTAGGAAAATGGTAAGGTTGAGGTCCCAGGAAAGGATGGTGGAAACAATTATAGCAGGGGCGTAAACGGTGATGCCGGCGGCCAACCCGCGTTGGACCAGAAAAAGAAATGCTCCCAGTTGCCGTGTTTTCAGGTCGAAGCGCGACTCCAGGAACTCGTAAGCGGTGTAAACCTTGAGTCGATAGTAAATGGGGATGAAAACGGCCGAAATGATTATCAATGCCAAGGGCAGACCAAAGTAGTTTTGCACGAATCCCATTCCGCTCTCGTAAGCGAGCCCCGGGGTGGAAAGAAAGGTGATGGCACTGGCCTGGGTAGCCATGACGGAGAGGCCGATGGTGCCCCATTTCATGCTGTTGCCCCCTCGCAGGTATCCCTTCAGGCTTTTGCTTCCCCGTGTCTTCCAAACTCCGTAGACAACAATGAAAAGAAGCGTGCCGGCCAGCACGATGAAGTCCAGCGTGCTCATTTATAATTTTCCGTAAAGAGGTGGAACAGAAAAATGAGCAAGGCGAGCACACCAAGGACGAAGCCGTAAACCTGCTTCCAACTGGAGAGAAAGGGCGGTTTCCCATTCGGTTCCCCGTTATCTTTATCGTGTGATTTTCGCCACATAATGCTGTTTCCGTTGATTCAGAGTGATTCAGGACATTGAATATTTCGAGTATTCAGCCTTTCAATGTTTGGGAGGGAAAACAGCTTCCAAAATCCAGAAATCTGATACCTACAGTTCCCCTCATTTTCCGGCCGAGATCAGGTTGGCGAAAATACGAAATGCTCCGGGCACCCCGGCCGGCAATTCCCGAAACCAGGAGTATCCGGTATAAATGTAATAGCCCTTCCCGTAGGCCGCCACCAGCAAGCCGCCGTCTCTGGAGGGTTCGCCGGGATCGTTGCTGGACAACAGGGCTTCGAACCGGTCGTCCCATTCGCTAGGGAAGTAGAGACCGCGTTCCTGCACCCAGCCATCGAAATCCTCTGCGGTGATTTTATTCGGTCGGTTGAGGATCGGGTGATCCGGTTTAAGAATCCGCACCTCGGCTTCTTCCACCGCAACCCGGTCCCGGGATAGTTTCAGCGAATAGGGCGCCACTTCATCCACCTTTAAACGGAAGTTGGTATTGTATTGCACAATCATTGTCCCGCCCTCTTCGACGTAGCGAAATAGATCGGGCTGGTAAAAACGGATGTTTTCCAGAGTGTTGTAGGCCCTCACTCCCAGGATGACCGCATCGAATCGCTTGAGGTTTTCCAGGTCCATTTCTCCATCCTGGAGTTCTTCCACTTGGTATCCGATTTGCCTCAAGGCTCCCGGTATTTCGTCCCCTGCTCCCTGGATGTAACCGATCAGATTGCCTTTTCGCTCGAGATTGAGCCTGACAATCCGGGCCGAAGCCTCCGGGGATAGCGTTTGCACCGGGATATGATCGTATTCGATTCGCACCAGTCCTTTGGTAAATTCCTTTTCGCCGACCCGGGCGACCGCTTTCAACTGGCCGACGGAAGGTCCGGATGGAGGATAAACATGGAAGGCGACGGTCGCCTGCTCGCCTTTTTGAGTCAGCTTGAAGGAGGCGGCCAACGGCTCGCTATGCCAACCCTCCGGCATTTCGAGATGGACCTCTCCCTCTACACCACCTGTTTTTCCAGCAACCACATAGACCTCGATGCGTCGCGGCTGGCCATTGGCGAAAAGCAGTATTTTTTCGGAAATATTGACCGATACCTCCGGAACAACCTCAAAAGGCCGGTACTGCTCGCCATCGACGGGATCGTTCCACCGATAAACCAATGGCCGCGTGAAATCCGCCCTGTGGCCATCAATATCCAGAGAAAAAGTAGCCGTAACCGCCGGTGGGTTTTCCGGTAATCCGATTAATTGCTGATTTTTCACAGTAAACATGCCCAGAGAGCCTTCCTCCTGTAGCCAATAGGGTTGTGATATGGGCATATTAATCGGGAGGGATTTCTTAACCGTGTGGCTGAAACTGACATTATTTTCCAGCCATTCCTCCTCAACCTCCAAAGCTTCATTCGTAATTGAAAGGTTAAGGCCGTTCAAGGTCACCGGTATGTTGGAGCGGTTGACAGCCTCAAAATGAAACTCCACCTCCCCACCGGGCATAGCAGAAAAATCGCTGGTTGAGACCTCCAGATATAAACCCAAACAAGCCGCGATTACCTTATCCAATTCCTTCAGCTTGACCTTTTGCCAATGGCTTTCGTCCTGCGCCATGAGAGAGCGTCGCGCGGTTAGCAGAAGTGGAATGATTTTGGGTGGAGCTTCCGGATCGAACTCCTTGTAGGCCCGCTCCAGCAAGACCCCGACCTCTCCGCCTCCGGGCACCCGGCTCCAGCTTGTATCGACGCCATCAAAAAGCGATTTTTCCGCTTTGTCCCCCATTGTATGGCGCATGTAGGAGACGAGTTCGCCTCTCCTCGAGGAAGCTCCGAAGCCCTGGCTTTTGTGCATGCTGCGGCTCTCGGCGGAAATTTCTGAATAAGATTTCCCCAAAAGTGAATTGTAAGCCCCTATATCTACCTCGACTAATCCGCTCTTTTCGAATTCCTCTCCATTTCGGTAAAAGAAAGGCGATGTGTTCCAAAGCAGGCGCTTGGGCTGCCATGGTTCCACATATTCCAATTGTTCCGGAAAACGTTCGGGGTCGCCTGCCGCGGCAAAGGCTTCTTCGGCAATAACACTGGAGGCGGTGTGATGCCCGTGGGTTTTGCCCGGCCAAACGGGAAAACGAGTGACAAGGATATCGGGTCGAAATTTGCGGATGACCCAGACGGCGTCGGCCAACACTGCTTCCTTGTCCCAGATATTGAAGGTTTCATCAGGATGTTTGGAATAACCGAAATCGATGGCCCGGCTGAAAAACTGCCGCCCGCCATCGATCCTGCGCGCCGCCAGCAATTCCTGGGTCCGGGTTATTCCCAAGAGCTCGCCCATTTCCGGTCCGACACGGTTTTGGCCCCCATCCCCCCTGGTCAGTGAGAGATAAGCGGTATTGGCCAAAGCACCGTGCGAAAGGTAGGCAATCAATCCGGTGTTTTCGTCGTCCGGGTGCGCCCCTATGTAGAGGGCGCCGGCCAGCACATTCAACTTCTTCAGGGCCAACTGGATTTCCGCCGCATTGGGTTTATGGGGCGCCTGGGCCTCGATCCTTGTTGCTGTCTCGGTCAGCAACATTGCCCAGACAAGAAAAATTGGGAGTAAGAATTTTGAGGAGATAAAATAACGGGGCATTTTCGATTTATGGTTTTCATGATTTTCATTCCTTTGCTTTTTGCCGCAACAGCAAAAATTTTCTTCAAAACGCGCTCTTTGGCGGTGCAGGGACATAGCAGGCTCTCAACGCTCGCCTTCGCGTTGGTAGGAAAAAGTCAATTATTGGATGCGGACGGTTATTCCCTCAGCTTCGCCAGGAGTTCCTCGTTTTTCATGACCCAGCCGGTGGCGTTGATTTCGCTCGATATGGCGAGAGATTTCTCAGCCGCTTCAATGGCCCCTGCGGAGTCCCCCATCTCCGCCAGAATACTGGCTTTGAAATGGAGGACCACAAAGGATTCGGGGTTAATCTCGAGGGCCTTGTCAACCCACTCCAATGCCTGAGAAAGGTTCTTCCCTTTTTCCATGTAATAATTGGCCGCGCGCATATAGCTGCCAAAAAGCACAGCCTCCGGGTTTTTGGAGAACTTGTCGATCTGGGACATAATCCTGGTATCGATATCGGCCTCCAAATGGATCGGCACCCGGGTTCTTTCCCAGACCAGATTAAGATTGGCGGAGTCAGAGGTAACATCAGAGAATTCGATGGTAAAGCTCTCCACGGAATCCTTGGTGTTCCCGGTTTTGGCCGAAAAACGAAGCAAATCGTTTGCTTTATCATACCCGCCGGTGCCGCCGAAGGAGGTATCCTTGTGGATAATGATGGTCCATTCTTCTTTTCCCGGAATGGTAAACAAGGCGTAATCGCCAGCCGGAACCGCATGCCCGTTCAAGGTCATGTCCATTGTGAACAAGATTTTGGTCGAGGTATTGGCGCCGGTTCTCCAAAGCTCACCGAATGGGACCAACCGGCCGAAAATAACGCGCCCCTTGACGCCCGGACGGGAATATTCGATCTCCACCTTGCCAAACCCGATATCCTGGCTCAGGGAGGCCATTGGGCTGGGTCTCGGTGTCTCCACCTGGGCCCATCCCGGGTTTCCATGAAATGAGGCGGCCAGAATAACGGCCAGGCTTGGTAAAATGAATTTTTTCATTAAATCCTTCAACTTGCGTTCTTGTTTCTTAATCGACGGGGCTGCCCTCGCCTTGATCCAAATTCGAGATAACAAATTTTGGATTATTCCTCTTCTTCCAGTTTGGCCAGAATATTCTGGTAAAATGGCTTTTGCTGTTCGGTCGCCCCTTCAATAGCTACCTTCCAGTGCTCGATGGCCTTTTCCTTTTCGCCCATAGCCTGGTAGCAGCGGGCCAATCCCACCCACACGGTGAATTTGTCATCGGGGTGCTTTTCCTTGTTGTATTTGAAAACTTCAATAGCTTCATCGAACTTTTCCGCCGTAATAAGGGAACGGCCGTAAAAATGAATTTCACCGATTTTTCCGATGGGAAGCGCTTCTTCCATCAGTGCCTCGGCCTCTTCCGTTTTATCCATTTTGGCCAGAATGTCCGCCTTTGTCCGTAAAGTTGTAAAATTCCTGTCACCGGCGAACTGATTGGTCAGCGATTGTTCGGCCCATTTCAGCCCCTGTTCCAGATCGTAATCATTGGTCAGGGAATATTGTGCCGCCTGGTTCCAACCTTGCCAGTTAAATCCCGGTACCGAGCGAAGTTCATTCTTGAAACTTGCCGCCACGATAATGTGAACGTCAACCTCGATGTTAAACGGTACCCTCAATTTCTCCCAGTTGAGAGAAGCTACGGTCGATGTCGCTTTCACTTCGTCGAAGGAAAAAGTAAGTGTCTCCGTCATATGCGACTCCTCTGGTTTCACCTTTACCCGCAAGGCATCCTCTTCTTCATTATAGGTGAAACTGCCCCATGAAGTCGAATTATTGGAAAAAATGATGGTCCATTCGTCTTCCGCCGGGATCATGTGCAACCCGTAGGTGCCTGCCTTCAGATCTTCACCTTCAACCTTTACGTCATGGGTAAAGTCGACAATTGTGTTTTCATTGGCGCCCGCACGCCAGGGAAACGGTTTGCCTTCATTGTAAGGGACCAATGCTCCCCATATTTCCCGCTCACTAACCGAGGGGCGGTGGTATTTTATAGTTATGTCGGTAATCCCAACACGCTGGCTTACTTTGCCTTTTTGACTGGCCCGGGGCGCTTCCAGGAATTGTCCGTATGTTTGGCTCATTCCGGCAAGACAAAGGCTCAGGATGGCAGCGTAAACAGAGGTTTTAATCAATCTATTCATAGTGATTTTAATTTTCTAATCAGTTTTTTAACTAGGGGTTATTGATTCGATTTCGGTTCGATTTTGCTGCAGTTCGTACAAACAAAAACCGTGCCACGAATAAATCTTCCGCGGTAACGAGAATTCAAATGGGGTTCTGTAAACTGCTGACGCAAGGAATCTAATCAATTAGCATAAACAATTTCTGTGCCAATACATTGAACTGAATTTATAATACATTGAATAACAACATCTTAAAAAATCCAGAAAATCCCTGCTATTACACAGTCGGATTATCGTCCCATTTTCGGGACACCCCCAATCCCATTACCGGACGGTTCGAAATACTTTTCTATGTTTACCGGCGTAATCAGTAGATAAATACACTTTCACGAAAAGAATTTTTTTTCGTCAACTGTTATAGCCGTATACGACAAAAATTCGATGTGGCACCGCCGTAAGAGAATCAGGAAACAATCGATGTAATAATTCTTTTAGTTCCAAATCGAATCCTTCAACCGCCTCTTGCGGCAAACTGGCTCCCACACCCGCGCTGGCCCGAATTCTCCCTCTCCATGCTTCGTGAGTGTATGGGACCGGCTCGTCGTAGGAGAAACTTTTTATGTTTTTAAATCCTGCTTCTCCCATATCCTGGAACCACTGAGGATATACCCCCGTTCCGCCGCCAAAATTCCAATCAGGATTATATTTCATGATCAACTTTTCTGTGTGCCATACAACGTTATTTCTGTATGGCAGCCAGTCATTATGAGCAATCACAAGGGCGCCATCCGTAACCAGGATTCTTTGCACTTCTGTCAATGCCCGTTTTGAATCAAACCAATGCCAACACTGCCCGGCAGTTACAATGTCATATGATTTATTTTTTAAATTCGTCTCCTCCGCTCTTCCAACCGCAAACTCAACCGAACATTTTTCCCTTGCGGCAATTTTTCTGGCTTCTTCCAGCATTGCCTCCGCGGGATCAATCGCTGTGACATGGCATCCGAGTCGTGCCAAACCTCTTGCCACCGTTCCCGTGCCGGTTCCCAGGTCAACTGCTTTTTTTCCTGCTCTAACGATTCCTTTTTCCGAAAGAACCTGAAAAAATGAATTGGGAAACCCTGCCCTATGCGTGGAATAATCCGCTGCCGTTCTTCCAAAATCAATTTCCATCTAATTTCAGGAGTTTGCCAACTAAATCCTCGCTTTCCAGTTCCATTCCGAAACCGTCCTTGAGAATCTTTCTATATTCCTCTTCAGTTTCTATTTCAATTTCATTTCGGTTATCAATTTCAGAAGTAATAAACCGATTATTGGAAAGCGTAATTCTGCCGGTTTCTGTCGCCATGGAACAAATCGACTTTTGCGTAAACATAGTCTCTGGCGAAGTCTGATGATAATGACACATCTCTTTAAAATCCGTTAACTGGCGGGGTGTGATTGTAAAACAGTATTGCGAGGCCCAATCGGAATCGGGTTGGCGCAGTTGCATAACTATTTCGGAACTTGGTTTTAGTTCAATCAAACGAAACCTGCGACCAGCCTGCAACTCTTCCTTCTCTAAAACAAAGGGCAGCGGTTCCAGAAAAGATTCCCCGAATCCCACATCCGCAATCCAGCGATCCTCAAGTTCGACCAGCAGGACCAGGTGGGCGAATTCGGGACCGACCCCCTCACCTTTAAAAACGCGGGCCGATAGATAGATCACCGAGAAACCGAATTGCTCGAGCAGCCACCCAAACTGACCATTCAACTCATAGCAAAATCCTCCCCTCCGTCGACCCACAATCTTGTCGTAAGAAGACATCAGGGAGATATTAATGGGGTAACCGAGCGAAATGTCGAGGTTCTCGAAGGGAACCGTTAGCATGTGAGCGCGATGTAACTCCTTCAGCGTATTCACCGTTGGCTCGCGTGAACCGTTATAGCCGATTCGATGGAGATAAGAATCCAACCGGGAAAATGCGCTCATTGGCTGTTAACCTGATGGTGGTAATATGAATATTTCCCAATCGGCTCTTAGTATTCCATAAGCCTCCAGGTCTTCAAATTTTTCGCCTTTTAATACATGCTCACGCAAACTCCCCTCCCGCACCATTCCCAGCTTTTCCAAAACCTTGCCAGAAGCCGGGTTCCGGCTGAAATAGTGGGCGAATATTTTATTCAAATCTAACTGTTGAAATCCGAAATTTATTACTGCTCGGCCCGCTTCGGTGCAGTATCCACAATTCCAGTATTTTTCTCCGATCCAGTAACCAAGTTCGGCTCTTTTATATTTCTCCCCGATAACAAGTCCGATGGCTCCAATCAGGCTGCTTTCCCCTTTCAACGTTATGGCGAAATTGACCAATTCACCTTTTTCGTACTGTTGTTGATGGTTGGATATCCATTCTTCGGCCATACCGTCTTCGTAGGGATGCGGAACATTCAATGTCGTATCGGCAATGGCAAAATCGTCGGCCAGTTGTTGAACCCTGGGAGCATCCGATAATGCAAATGGGCGCAACAATAACCGCTCGGTTTCAAGAACTGGTTGATTCGTCATCGCTCAGGATATTCCGGTAATAGTCAAGGTAATGGCCGACAATCCTTTCGGAGTTAAAAAGATCGCCCGCCCGCTTTCGGCCCGCATTCCCCATTTCCCGTAGTTTTTCCTGATTTTCAATAAGAAAATCGAGGCCTTTAACAAAGGATTCCGTATCCCCGACATCGTAGGCGAAACCGGTTTCTCCATTGACGACTACCTCCAGAATCCCCCCCGCATTGGTTGTGAGAACGGCATGGCCGTAAAACATGCACTCCAAAATACTCAAACCGAAACTCTCATGTTGTGAGGTATAGAGACCAAGGTCAGAGGTGTTGAGGTAATTTTCAATATCTAGAACATAATCTTTGACTATCACCTGTTTTTCCAACCCCAGCTCCTTGACCAGCGGAACATAAGGCGCAAAATTGCCCCCTGCCAGGATGAGCAGTTTCAAACGATCCCGATGTCGGGACGAGGCCACTATCTTCAATAAATGGTCGATGCGCTTGGGCGGGCGGAGGTTCGACATGTGCAAAACCAAAAATTCATCCTCAAGCCCCAGTTCTTCCCGCACTTGCTGGCGGGTTTTAGTTGGCTCCCGCGGCTCGAAAAAATTGTGAATGACCTCAATTTCCTTTTCAATGCCAAAGGTGGATTTGGTTTGCTCGCGAAGACTTTGGGAAACCGCCGTCACTCCTTCCGAACACTCAATGGCGTGCTTGATTATTGGTTGATAATTGGGATCTTTGCCCAACAAAGTAGTGTCCGTCCCATGAAGCGAAGTGATTACCCTTGGGCGGTCGCCGCCAAGCATTTGACGAGCCAGTATGGCTGCCACGGCATGTGGCACGGCATAGTGGGCATGCAAAATATCGAGCCCGAACTGTTGGCTGATCTCCGCCATCTTAACCGAAAGAGGAAGTGTGTAGTCGGGATACTTGAAAAGTTCGTATTCGTTGATATTGACTGGATGGAAAAACAGGTTAGCCTGAGATGTGTCCAGGCGAAAGGGCATTTCATAACTGATAAAATGAACCTCGTGCCCCCGTTGGGCCAATTGGCTCCCCAATTCAGTTGCCAGGATACCGCTTCCCCCCACCGAAGGATAACAGGTGATACCAATTTTAAGAGGTGGCGGCATGGTGTGGACTCCGGTTAAAATGTTCTCGCCGAAAGAGGTAGGTCGGAAAGGGCGGCCACTCTAACTGGATCTTCCGAGTATAAGCGCATGGCGTATTCCGTCCCGATTTCAATTCCAAGTAAACGCGCCCGGGTATTCTGCAGTTCCAGGTAATTGAGGGTATTTAATTGCGAGCGATGGCATTTCATCAACTCGTTCCAACGCTCGTGCATCTCAGAAATATCGATGACCAGGGAGGCAGCCATATTTTCGCACGCTTGGGAACCCAATCCGGTAATTCCATAATAGTAGAGGTGTCCGATGCGATGAACGGGCAATTCGTGCAATTCCGCCAATCCGCCGTATCGCGCCAGCCTGGAAGCCTCGCTCGTCAACCTTCCGGCCTTCCAGTGGTCGGGATGCTGGTTTTTGTGGATCAAAGGGGCAACAACGATTGATGGCTTGTGCAATCGGATACGGCGCGCGATTTCAATGGAATTGGCTGGTTTGCACTCCAGATGGGCGTCCCCCCCCATATCGATAAATTCGATTTCTGCGCCCATCAGCCGAGCTGCCTCTTGCGCTTCCTCCACACGCTCTGCGGGCACCCCATTGGAACCGGCTTCGCCTTTGGACAAGACCAGCATGACCACACGATTCCCCTGGTCGATTTCCTTGAGCAGAACCGCGCCGCATCCGAATTCGATGTCATCGGGATGCGCTCCTACGGCAAGTATGGTTGTTTCAGACATAGTGATTTCAATTAGGGAAAATCGATAAAAGCCTCGTCCGAACGGTCGATATCATCCCGGCGGATAAATTGGACTTCCGGTGTTTGCGAACAATCGAGGTATTGTATCTCCCCTGCCCCGGCAACGTAATGAGTGCAATGAACGACCGATTGCATCCAGATCAGCCGTGTGTCGCGGGTCGGGCTGATTTTTTCCTTGGTAGGCACCTCGTAGGGAAGCTCCTCGTAAGCCTGGCCTCCTTTATGTAAATAAAGCCCTCCATCCCGCAGGCGGGCTCTTACGATTTCACCCCGGTGAAAAACATCGACAAAACAATCGCTGACTTCAATAGCCTCCCGCCTGACCTGCGAATCGCTCGATTTAACAACTTTCATCCCCTCCAGCAAATCCATTTTCCGGTACATTTCGAGACAGAAATCCGTCACTGTTTCCGCTTTTACGGCCTTGAAAATCTCCACCAGTTCCGGTCCGACATAACAAGGGAGCTGACGTGCGATTTTTTCCTTCCACTCCATTGAAACCCGCTTGGCGTAAAGGGGGGTATACTTTTTTTGGACTTTATTCGGCGAATCGAAATTAAGCCGCTCCCTTTGGCCAGTTTTACGATTGTGGAGAATGGTGATGGTTTCCCGGCAATCGTGGTCGCTGTCATGGCAAAAGAAAATAATTTCGCCCCCGATCTCCTTTTGCAACCGCCTGGCCGTGGCAATTTTGGCGTATAGAAAGCGGCGGGGGAAGATTCCGCAGGGTTGCTGGCCAAAACATATTACAGGATGGGGCATCGAGAAATTATGGTGAAAAAATAAATAGAGATTACTGGCTACCGGAGCGATCTTGAGAGGAAATTGTTCCTTAAGCTGGAATCATCAGGTTAAATTAATAGTTTCGAGCAGCAATTAAAGTTTTTGTATAAATCGCGCTTGAAGGTCTGATTTTCGCCCCGCATGATAGCTGGATGAACTCTGCAGACAATCTAAAGGTTTATCGAGACAACGATGCCGATCTGGGATTCCTGGAAGGCAAAAAGATCGCCGTCATCGGCTATGGAAAGCAGGGCCGCTCCCAGGCTCTCAACCTGCGTGACAGTGGGGTTTCCGTGCATGTAGCCAGTATTAGAGACAGCAGCGCCGAAAAAGCGGAGCAAGATGGTTTTTCGGTGGTTCCCATAGATGGCTGTGTCGGCACGGCGGATATTTTTCTCATGCTCATACCCGATGAGGTGCAGCGCGATGTTTACGAAAAGTCCCTCGCCAATGACTTAAAGGCCGGGCAAGCGCTCTGTTTTGCGCATGGTTACAATTACCATTTCGGCCTCATAAAACCTGCTCCGGAGGTGGATGTCTTCATGGTGGCTCCCCGAATGGTCGGGGCGATTGTGAGGGAATCCTACAAAAAAGGTGTCGGAGCGCCTGCTTTCGTCGCTCTTGGGCAGGATGGCTCCGGTCACACACACCAAACCATGCTGGCGGTAGCAAAAGGAATCGGTGCGACCAAAGCTGGCGTCATCGAGACCACCTTCGAACAGGAAACCGTTCTCGATCTCTTTATGGAACAGGCATTCTTTCCGGTCTTTTCACAGACTTTTTTCACAGCCTTCGATGTATTGAAGGAGGCTGGTTTCGACCCTCGTATGCTTGCGCTTGAAATGTACGGCTCTGGTGAAGTGGCCGAAATTATGAAAGCGGCGGGAGATATAGGTTTTTTACAACAACTGGTTTTACTTCATTCGCGCACCTCCCAATACGGAACGCTCAGTCGCACCCCCGGCGCCTATTCGGAAACCACAAAATCCAGGATGATGGACGCGCTTGAAAATATCCGCAACGGAGGCTTTGCAAAAGAATGGGCGGAAGAAGAAAAAGCCGGTTATCCAGTTTACAACAAACTGGTCGAAGGGATCAAAACTCACCCCTTAACCGTGGCCGAAGAGGGTCTCCACAACCTGATCGATCTGCGGCACTAATACTCTTCAATTTCTGAAACCAACATCCCGTCCATGAAAACTATTGATCCCCACCACCACCTGTGGAGAGAAGAAACCCGTAATTACCCCTGGATGGAGGCCGATTCAACGGTAGAAGTGCTTTGGGGAAGACCGGCCGATTTACCGCGAAATTACCTCACCGAAAATCTTCTGGAAGACTTCAAGAACCAGAATGTGGTAAAATCCGTCCACGTGCAATGCGAGCACGATCACACCCGTCCGGTGGAAGAAACGAAGTGGCTGCAAAGTGTAGCCGAGGCTCCCGGCTCAGGAGGGTTTCCCCACGGGATCGTGGGCTTTGCCAATTTCGCCGAACCGGATATCGAAGAAGTGCTCGAAGGGCATTGCCGCTATCCCAACATCAGGGGCATTCGGCAAATCCTCAACGTACACGAGGATCCCATAAAAACCCATGCTGATCGGGATTATTTGAAGGACGACACCTGGAGGCAAAACTTCAGCCTGTTGAAAAAGTTCAATCTCACCTTCGACCTTCAGCTTTACTACCAGCAAATGGAAGATGCCGCTTCCCTGGCCAGGGAGAATTCTGACATCCTGTTGATCCTGAACCACGCCGGCATGCCGGCGGATCGCGACGAGGATGGCCTCAGGGGCTGGCGTAAAGGAATACAAACCCTGGCAGATTGTCCCAATATGGTGGCCAAAATCTCAGGGCTCGGCATGTGTGACCGACATTGGACGGTGGAGAGCGTCCGACCATTCGTTCTCGATGTGATCGAGGATTTTGGTGTCGAGCGATGCATGTTTGCCAGCAATTTCCCGGTGGACAAGCTGTTTTCCTCCTTTGATGCGGTCTGGGACGCGTTCAAGGAAATAACGGCCGATTTTTCCGAGACAGAAAAAGCGGCCCTTTTCCACGACAACGCCGAACTGTATTACCGATTGTAACCACTGTCCCGGAATTGTGAAGGCGCTTTTCTGGCTTAGCAAAAGATGAATCTTGCCAAACGGTTCAATAAACGAAAACGTGAACTGATCATCGGGATCGGAACGAAGCTGCTGCGGATTCTGGAAAAAATCATTGCCCGATACTCCTTGGTCGGCGACCCCACGTTTTTCGACCCCAGCCTATTCCCGTGGGCGGAAAAACTGGAAGCCGGTTGGAAAGATATTCGGGAGGAACTCGACGCCGTTCTCGAACACCGGGAGGAACTGCCCAATTTTCAGGATATTTCCAAGGATCAATATGCCATCACAAAAGACGACCTCTGGAAAACCTATCTTTTTTTCGCCTACGGGGTAAAAGCGGAAAACAACTGCCGCCGCTGCCCCAAAACAACGCGGTTGATCGAAAATATTCCGAATATGAAAACGGCCTTTTTCTCCATTTTGGCGCCGGGCAAGCACATTCAGGAACACCGGGGTCCTTACAAAGGCGTTATCCGCTACCACCTCGGCCTGAAAATCCCCGAGCCGAGGAAGCAATGCCGCATCCGGGTGGGAAAAGATATCGGTTATTGGGAAGAGGGCAAAAGCCTCATCTTCGATGATTCCTTCCGCCACGAAGCCTGGAACGAGACCGATGGCGTGCGCGTAGTGCTTTTCATTGATTTCGTCCGTCCGGTCAAATTCCCTTTCTCTCTCATTAACCGCATTGCAATTTGGCTCATCGCCATGTCACCCTTCATTCAGGACGTCAAAGCGAATCAGCTTCGTTGGGACAAACGGCTGGAGACCCTATTTCATAAATCAAGCCAAGATAATAAAGCAGAGGTGATAGATTAACCATTATGAAAGTAATAAAAATTAAAACAAACTTCCTTTTAACGGGCATGTTCTTACTAAACTTTTGCGGCCTGACAAATGCGTTCGGCGGCGAATCTGCCGCCATGGAACATGTGATCGTCTATAACGAACCGGGAAGGTTCGGCGGCTGGCCGGCCAACGCAGGCGGGTGGAATTGGGGCGACGAAATTTTGGTCGGTTTCGCCAAGGCATATTTTGAGGATAAAAAGGATAACCACTCTATCAGCAAAACCAAACCATTGCACCGGGCCTTGGCCAGGAGCGTGGACGGGGGATTGACCTGGACCATTGAAGAGCGGGACGACCTCAACGGCGAAGGCGCGGTCCCCTGTCCGGGCGGGATCGATTTCGCCCATCCCGATTTCGGCCTGGTGGTCAACCGGACTTATTTCCAGGTCACCTATGATCGCGGTCACAACTGGAGCAAACCTTACCTCCTGCCGGATTTCGGTATGGGCCTCCAATTGACCGCCCGCACCGACTATATCGTCGAGGACAAAGACACCTGCCTTGTTTTTCTCTCTTCCAAGGAACAGATGGTGCAGACCGAGGAAAGCTTGCAGGATCGAGCCTTTTGCATCCGCTTGAAAAATGGGGGCAAAGATGCCGATTTCCTCTCCTGGATGACCGGCGAACCCCTCACGGTGCGGTCCGTCATGCCCTCCACGGTTCGCGTCTCCGAATCTGAACTGGTCTCCGTCATGCGGCGAAGGATTGATCTCAACACGGAATTCCGCAACGACGTCAACTGGGTGGACGCCTACGGTTCATCAGACAATGGCGCCTCCTGGGAATTCCTCAGCCGGGTGGCCTATACCGATACCATTCTCCACAACGGCAATCCCCCCGCCATGGTGCGGCTGCCCAACGGAAGGCTGGCTGCCACCTACGGTTACCGCGGGGTGCCCTATGGAATCCGGGCAAGGATCAGCGACGACAACGGCCAGAGCTGGGGCAAGGAGATCATCCTTAGAGAAGATGGCCGCAAATACGACCTCGGCTACCCCCGCTCCGTGGTGCGCGAGGACGGCAAAATCGTTACCATCTATTATTTCGCCACCAACAAAAACTACGAACAGCACATCGCCGCCACCATCTGGGACCCTGCTCAGTTTTAAAAATAAGATTCCCCAGAATTTAGTGAATTTATTTTTTGAGGGCCTCTTATAGTAATTTTCGTGAGGTCCGAAGGTGATAAGTTGTAATTCCTGGACCGAGATTTTGTAAGTAAATCAACCATACGACCTGGAGAGCTAAGATTTTATCCTCGCCAATGTCGCTAATCCTGGCGGTTCGGGTTTATTTTTTGCGGACGAGATACTCGGTTGTTTGACCTTCGAGGTCGCCTATGCCGACAACTTTTATGGTTATTTCATTTCCTTTTGTGACTCCGGTGAATAATTCTTCGTTTTTTTCATCCAGAAAGAGGATTTTGTTGCCGCTATTATTGTAAAACCCGGTGAAGAGGTTGGATTTGTGTGGTAAAGCTTTCGAGTCTTCAGAAGAAGTGTTAATATCCTGTTCTATAACTAAGGCCGCCCACTTCCCTTCGGAGGAGAGAAGCAATATCCCGGAACGAGTTTCGGAATTCACTTTCCCATTCTCACCCTGCTTTATCCAGGCAGTGGCAGGCAACCTTTTCCCATTTACTTCGATTAATTCGTAAATCCCTGTGATGTCACTCGATTCCAAGGCCAACAGCCCATTTGCCAGAGAAAAAATACAAACAAGACCGATAATACCAATCTGACTTACTGTTCTGCGCATCTTCATGTCATCCCTTCCTTTTTGCTATTGTTCCTTTCCTGAACTTGTAGATAGAATGTTGTAAACTTTGATTTAAAATATAACCATAAGGTCGTAAGTAACTGAGGAGTTGATAAATTTCTCTCTATTCCTGGATCACTTCGATTTCAACGACACCGGCCTGTTTCGCTAATTCAGTTGCTTTTTCCACCATTTTAACCGGGGCGTCCTTTGTCACACTTATTTGCAACGGTTTACCTTTGTTCGTCTGCACAAAGTTTCTCAATTCGATCAGCAACTGCTTTTCCGTCAATTGCATCCCTTGCCAGATGAATTGCCCTAACGGGTCGATTCTGATATTCAAACCATCTCCGCTGGCTCCTTCCGTTTTTCCGAAATTCGGACCGGTTAAAAATTTCATGAATTCCGGAGTAGCCCAATCGGCCGCTCCGGCATATTTTCCAATAAAAGAATCATCGATCCCGATACGAGCCCTTTGCGGACTCCAGGCGGGCGTCACGATTGAGCCGACCAGCAGATAATCGGCTGAATCATGGAGCACAATAGCCTTGGCAGTTCCGCCGGGGCTGGGGACGATCAATTGCTGCCCCTCTTCCAGGTCTCTGCCCATGGTAAATTTCTCGACCCGGCCATTCTCATAAAAGAGGTAATAATCGGCCGGCCCGCCTTCGATCAACACCTGGTAATCGTCAGAATAAAGCCATTGCACATAATTTTGAGGCGTCTCTTTGGTCAGCATAAAATAAATAATGTTGCTCGCCGGGGATTTTCCATCGCTCGCTTCCACCTCGATATCCGAGACGGCAAGCACCTTGAAAAGGCCCGATTCAATATTCAAATGCTTCAATCCCAAGGTGCGGACCAGTTCTTCCGCCCTAGTTTTCCCAAATGATTCGGAACCATGCATGGCCAAAACCAAAACACAATAAACGACAGATAAGACCTTCAACCAATTCTTCATAATAATTTTAGCTTTCGTCTCCTTGGTGAATATTAGAATCTATCTCAAAATCGGTGAAGTTGCAATTTAGATTGCGGTTAAAAGTCGTTTTCCGTAAGCTTCAATACTGGTTTCCATTCTTCGGGCAGTTGATCTTTCAATCATTCTTGAAATTATTTTCGGGTTATCCGTCAGGTATTCGAGTTTTTCCGCAATTGTACTCGCATCTCGCACGGGAACGATAAATCCATCGAATCCGTCTTTGACAATGCTTCCGGTGTTGGGCGTAGCAATAACGGGCAGTCCATAAGATAATGCTTCATAGGTAACGGTAGCCGATCCTTCACAGATTGATGGGAGCAAAAAAACATCCGCCCACTCGAAATGCTTTTTTACCTCAGATCTTGGCACGACTCCGGTCAACTGCACATGCTGGCGCAGTTGCTCGACGGCCTTGGGCAGAACATTTACGGTGCCCACCATGCGAAATACGGCTTTCCCTTTCATCTGTTTAGCGGCTTCGAGAACATATTGAGAGCCTTTCCTCAATCCCACCGCGCCAACGGTTAATACTCGGAGTGGACCATCTTTACGACATCGTTTCGGCCTTACGGAGGGAGTAGTTATCCCGTAAGGGACAACTTTACAGCGCTCAACCGGACCACCGCATTCCTTGATCCCATCTTTTACAAAGTCCGACCCGCAAATGATAACGTCCGCATTTTTCCATTCAGAGTATTCACGAGAAACACATTCTTGCTGGAGTTGATTCTCAGCGATCGGCTCCTCCCATCCAGGATAGGCCTCCTGTTCCGACTTCATAAGCCGGTTGTAAATTGGCTGAGGCGCAATGACCTGCTCGACTACAGTTTTCAGGCCGGTATTTTTGGCGTATTCAAGCAATTCCAGACATTCATTACTGAAAACAAATAACGCATTTGCATTTCCGAATCCTTGGTCCAGAATTTTTTGGCAAAAACGCTTTCTCGCTTCAAATTGAATCAGGGCCGCCTCTTCTTTTGAGGTCGCCCATTGCCGTTGCAAAGCATAATTAAACCCGAACGCGGTAAAGGCGGTGATTTCCTCCAGAGGAACACCACCGGGGACACGGCCTAACAGTCTTTTCAACCCACCGGGCTGCATTCGTTTGGGTAAGTTGCGAAACAATCTCGGCCAACCCTTTACGGCGCAAATATCGGTATAAAAGTGTTCCAGCAATCCGGCCTCATATAGAATTCGAGGGACTGAATAATGCATGCGCGCACCAAGTTGCGCGACAGTGTATTTTGATTCCGCCGTCATTTGAGCCTATCCTGAATTCGCAGATGAATGAGGTTTGTAAGACCGAGGCGGCACAAAAGTTACTTCGTTATAAAAATCAACCGTCTTTTTTGCTAATTTATCCCAGCTTAGAAAATCAAGGTTCGGCTTTTGGTCTTTATCCCTATGTCCAACTGATTCAATTGCGGATTTTAAATGATTTGCACTGAGTTCGCCCTCAAAAGTGTGAACCCAATCGGCTCCAATTAATGATTTTAATTCCGAAAAGATATCAATGTTAGGTACGATAACGGGTTTGTTGAATGAAAGAGCCAAAATAGCGCTGCCTGAATTGAGAATTTCACTGAAAGGAAGCGCAACCAAGTCGAAGGAATTGAGGTAATATTGAGTTTCTTCGGTTGGTATGAACTTGTCATGAAATACTATGCGGGGATCATTCTTGATTAAACCTAAAATTTCATTTCTGGTGCGAGTGCAATAAGCGTTTCCCGCTATTATTAGTCGCGTAGTGGGAGATTCGATTTCCTTGAAGGCTTTTATCAATGGTGGCAGATTTTTGTAGGGTCTGATTTGACCTATAAACCCTATGACCACATCCTCCTGAGAGATATTCAAAAATTTCCTGGCTTCTTTTTTAACAACGGTGTTGGGGTAAAATTCCCTGTAATGCCCATGTGGTATTAAACACCATTTTTTCTGTTTAAGGATAGGATAGGCTTCTATTGCTTTGTTTCTGCTCGATTCCGTTAGGTAGATACACCCGGCAACGTTCTCAGTAAAAATGCGAAAAAAAAGATCGTACCCCCATGAATCCTTCCTTTCGTGAGGGCCTAAATTATGAACGGTCCAGATTATTTTGATTCCTTTTAATCGGCAAAGGATAAGGCTCAGAATGAAATGCAGCAGACAAAAGGGCGATAAAGATATGCCTAAAATACGTCGCTGGATGTAGTGATCGGGCCAATGAATGTGCCAGATACTGTAATTGCCGAAACAAGCCCTGAAAAAAGAATAGGCCCGGACACCGTGCCCCAGCTTTTTCACCTCAGAATAGAGGAGTTCGCAATAGGGATTTCCCGCCGTACTCATCGGTAAAGCGAGAATTTTAAGCGCTCGGTCAGAAGATTTGTCTTTTTTCAAAACGCTAAAAGACGGAACGAAGGGTTCTGGTAAATCCAGCTGAGGCGAAGAAATAACCCTCTTATGAAGGCCACGGATCAGAGGGCCTCTTCGCCATGCTCCTCGGTGCGGATGCGAAAAACGGCTTCAATGGGGAGGACGAAAATTTTTCCGTCTCCGATTTTCCCCGTCCAGGCAGCTTTTTTGATGGTTTCAATCACTTTGCCGGCCAAATCATCGGAAATGGCGATTTCGATCTGCACTTTGGGCAGGAAATCGACCGTGTATTCGCTCCCGCGGTAAATCTCGGTATGGCCTTTTTGGCGGCCAAAGCCTTTGACTTCGGTCACCGTCATTCCCTCCACGCCGATTTCAGAAAGGGCTTCTTTGACCGCCTCGAGTTTGAATGGGCGTATGACCGCTTTTATCAGTTTCATAACCTTTCAGGTGAATTAACGGCCAAATTATTATCCCAATGTGAAGCGGAGGTCAAAGTTTAATCCTTTGTCTTGATGGTTTCGATATGCAAATCCCGAAGTTGACGCGGTGTCACAGAGGAAGGGCTTTCCGTCATCAGGCATTGCCCTTTTTGCGTCTTGGGAAAGGCGATGACTTCGCGAATGCTGGGCACACCAGCCAAAATGGCGACCAGACGGTCGAAGCCGATGGCGATTCCCCCATGGGGCGGCGCGCCATATTGAAAAGCCTCCAGCATGTAGCCGAAACGGCTTTGCACGACATCAGGAGGAATTCCCAGAGCGTCCTCGAAGACTTTGCGCTGCAGTTCAGGCTGATGAATACGAATGCTCCCCCCCCCCAACTCAACGCCGTTGAGGACAACATCGTAATGCTGTCCGCGAACTTTTGACGGATCGGTATCGATCAGCGGAATGTCCTCAACTACCGGCGAGGTAAAGGGGTGGTGGCTGGACACATACCGATCCGAGTCGCCGTCGCGGGTCATGAGAGGAAAATCGGTCACCCAGAGAAAATCATAACGGTCCTTGGGGATTTCCAGCTTCCCCCGTTTTTCCAGCAGGCGGGCCGATTCCAACCGCACCCGGCCAAGGATGGTGGAGGCACGCTCCCATTCGGCAGCGGCAAAAAACAGGATATCGCCGTCTTCAACTTCCAACGCCTCGCCCAGGGATGCCTTTTCGGATTCGGAAAAGAATTTGAGGATGGGGGACTTCCATTCGCCTTTTTCGGCTTTGATGAAAGCCAGGCCCTTGGCCCCTATCGATTTAGCCGATTCTTCCAGGTCCCTTAACTCGCCCTGGGTAATATCGGCCAGGCCCTTGGCATTGATGGCTTTGATGACGCCTCCATCCTTCAATGTTTGGGAAAAAAGCCGAAACCCGGATTGGCTGAAAACCTCGCCCACATCCACGATTTCGAGGCCGAAGCGAGTGTCCGGTTTGTCGCTTCCGTAACGATCCATGGCCACCTGAAAAGTCAACCGGGGAAAAGGCAGCGGAATTTCGACTTGCAGGATTTCTTTCCACACTTTTTGTAAAAGGCCCTCGATGAGTGTGTAGATGTCCTCGCGGTCAATAAACGATTGCTCGATGTCGATCTGGGTAAACTCGGGTTGCCGGTCGGCCCGCAAATCCTCGTCGCGGAAACAACGGGCCATTTGGAAATAACGTTCCACTCCAGCCACCATGAGCATTTGTTTGAACTGTTGGGGCGATTGCGGAAGTGCATAAAACTCTCCGGGGCTCAATCGGCTGGGGACCAGGAATTCGCGCGCGCCCTCCGGAGTGCTTTTGAACAGTATGGGGGACTCCACATCAATAAATCCCTTCTCATCCATATAATTACGGACGGTCTGGGTGGCCCGGTGGCGCAAACGAAGAATATTCAGGTTTTTCGGACGGCGCAAATCGAGATAACGGTGGCTCAGGCGCAAATCTTCGCCGACGCGGTCCGCCTGGTCGTCACCCATGGGAAATGGGGGCGTTTGGGAATCGTTGAGAATCTCTAGTTTTTTGGCGTGCACCTCCACTTCACCGGTTCGCAGGCGTGGGTTAACGGTCTCCTCGGTGCGCGGTTCAACAAGGCCGGAAACTTCGATGACGGATTCCGGCTTGAGACGGCTCAGATTGCCGTCGTAGGAATCGCCCTGCGGGTAAAATACCACCTGGGTTCGTCCCTCGCGGTCACGCAAATCAACAAATATAAGGCCTCCGTGATCACGCACGGTATCGATCCAACCGCTCAATGTAACGGTTTTTCCGGCATCGGCCTTGGTAATTTCACAACAATGATGTGTCCTGTTCATGACAAAAGTAGAAAGGGCAGAGATGAAAACGGGCTCATTCGTTATAAACAAGCCCGAAAAAAATATTTTTTTAAATTAAAAGCGCGGGTCAGGAAAAGCTTCAGGGAACCCTCTCGAAAGTTAACGACAACACGGTAGCGCGGCCAATTTCATCAAACGCCTCCAGCAGCAAACTGTGCGAACCGGG
>JAJFLV010000041.1 GCA_021772535.1 Opitutales bacterium
GGGAATAAAGACCGCTTATCCTCGGGTGAGTAAAACATTCACCGATCCGCCCGGAGGGCTGGCTTCGGTGGAGGCGTTGTATGTGGCCAAAAGGATTTTTGGGGAAGAGGATGCGACCTTGCTGGATCATTACCGCTGGAAAGAGGAATTCCTGAACAATCTACCTTCGGATTTGTAGGAACCCGATCAAAGGTGGACGGTTACGATTCCCTCCTCGACCGATACTGGGTAAATTTCAGCAAATTTCACCTCTTCCTCCGGTTCGACCTGTGATGGCTGTTGCGGTTCTTCCTCCAATGTCACCGGGTAGGTTTTTACCCGAAGGCGTTCGGGATTGAACAGGCTGCGCCCTGTAGCAATCTCAAACTCCCACCCATGCCAGGGACAGCGGATGATTTCTCCTTCGCGTTCCAGGCTCGGGCGGCCTTTTTCATCCAGTGAGGTGATTCCCTTGAGCGTCCCCTGGCAAAGCTGGGCTCCTTGGTGGGGACATACGTTTTTGAGAGCATGAAACCGACCGGTGACATTGAAAATACCAATCGAGCGTCCGGCGATCTCAACAATTTTCCTTTGGCCCGGAGGAATCTCCGTCTCGCCGCAAACCGGGTAGGCCTTACCCATGGCCTTGAGCCGGTTCGGGTTCCCGGGGTGGCTTTTGGGGTAAATTATAAAGCTCGCGGGCATTTGCATAAAGGATTCGGTGCGCCAGATCCGGCTCCAGGCGGGGAAATGCATGGAAGGGATCGTCGAAATCCCAATGGGGATAATCGCTGGAGAACACGACCGTCTGTTCGGCCTTGATCATACGGAAAATGTGGAGCAGGTCGCCGGGGTCCGGCGGCTCATCCACGGGCTGTGTGCTGAAGCGGGCGTTTTCCACAATGTATTCGCTGGGCAGTCTTTTGACCAGGGGGTGATGGCTGCGCAGGCCTTTCCAGTCTTTGTCCAGTCGCCACATGAGGTGGGGGACCCAGGAGACGCCCCCTTCGAGAAAGACAAATTTCAAGCCCGGAAATTTTTCAAAGATTCCCTCGCAAACCAGGCTGCAAAGCTGGCTCATCAGACCCACGGCCCACAAGGAGTGCCATTCGAAATAACTTCCGGGATAACCGACCGGGGTGGGAGCGTGGGAGAGGCCCATGCCGTCCCAACCGGGATGCAGGGCAATGGGCAGGCCCATATCGAGGGCGGCTTCGAAAATGGGATGGTAGAACCGCTGACCCAGAGGCATGGGCGTGGCGCTGATCATGTAAGCCTGGACCATTTGGGGGTGGCTGCCAAGGCGGCGGATTTCCTCCGCCGCCTGCATGGGGTCCTGCGGGGCCACCCGAATGCTGCCCAGCAAGCGCTTATCCTTGGGCAACCAGCGCTCGATGACATAATCGTTGTAAGCCCGCCCGAGCGCGGCGGCATAATCGACATCCGGGAGCAGGCCCATACTGGACCACTCGCCGGTGAGGACGGCGTAATCCATATCATATTTATCGAGTAATTGCTCCTGCAGCTTGGGCAGGGAGGAGCCAATTGGGCTGCCGTCAGCCGGTGCGCTGTCCTGGCGCAAGGCGGATTCGGGGTGGGGGTATTCGTGGCGGTTGAGCAGGCGCACACCGCGCTGGCGGTAAAAAGGCGGCAGGTAGGGCAGGATGTCCTCCTCTCGGACGGGGATATTGTGGACATCGCAATCGATCACTCGGCGCCTTTTTTTGGGAGGGATTACCGGTTGCGATCGGGGTGTGCCTGAGGACTGGTTCGGCATGGTTTTGGAGAATCCGAAAGTGTTCGTAATGAAGGATTTTGTCTAACAACCGTGGGCTGTCGAACCCTCAATTATGAGAAACTTAATAAAAAACAAAAAAAAGACTTGCGCGATAGGGATGTATTGCTCACTTTCTGCGCCCTTCCCCGGAAGAGCCTTTGATGGGAGATATTCTCAAAGGAGGAAATTGCGGGGTGTTCTTTTTATAGAAAAAGTGGAAAATGATCAATATTTTGGCTTAATGTACTTGACTGAGGGCCGAAATAAATGCTTTTTTTGTACTCTTTTTCGTAAGAGTGTTCTTTGAAATTTACTTTGTGCGATTGGAAGGCCAATCGTTAATAACAACCTTTTGAGAAGCAGGCCTTTTCATTGTTAATTCATTAACAGAGGAGAGGTTTGCTGGAATGTTCGAATCCCCAGGATTCGGAAAATTCCGAAATTTAATTATTTTCGGAGAGTTTGATCCTGGCTCAGAGTGAACGCTGGCGGCGTGGTTCAGACATGCAAGTCGAGCGAGAACCCCTGAAGGGTAACCGGAGGGGGGGACAGCGGCGAACGGGTGCGTAACACGTGAGCAATCTACCCTAAAGTGGGGGATAGCCCATCGAAAGATGGATTAATACCGCATGTGGTTCTTCAACACCTGTTGAAGATACTAAAGCTGGGGATCCTTCGGGACCTGGCGCTTTTGGAGGGGCTCGCGACCTATCAGCTTGTTGGTGAGGTAACGGCTCACCAAGGCCGAGACGGGTAGCTGGTCTGAGAGGATGATCAGCCACACTGGAACTGAGATACGGTCCAGACACCTACGGGTGGCAGCAGTTTCGAATCATTTACAATGGGCGAAAGCCTGATAATGCGACGCCGCGTGGGGGATGACGGTCCTCGGATTGTAAACCCCTGTCACC
>JAJFLV010000042.1 GCA_021772535.1 Opitutales bacterium
CGCAATCCCGCCGAACTGATACTTTTCAACATATACGAGGATGATCATTTTCGCAACCTCGATGCCTGGAGGAATATCCGGGTCCGGAAACACAATCTCTTTATCGAACCGACCCTGCCTTTTCTCAAAGTGAACTCGAAGGAAAGGACTTTTTCGGAACATGCCAACCCCTGCCCGACAGCGGAAAGCGTTTACCAACTGGCCGACTTCGACTGGGTTTACGAGACTTTCAAGGACGATTTTGCGCTGAAAATAATGGTCGCTCACCTGAACGCTGAAAGAAGCAACCCTGCGCAAGCCTATGCGGATATCATGAAGCTGGCCACGACGCATGGCATAGTTACGCGAATCGATTCAAGCGATTCCCTTGACCGAGCAGCTGAGGAACTGCATCGGAAAGTAGCCTATTTTTCCACCCACCCGATCATCGACAAGATTGAAGCCTACGCCGAAGAAAAGGGTAAAAAAGTCCTCTTTATTCTTTCCTACCCTTCGCATTACCTGGCCCGGTATTTGGAGGACGGGGAACGGCCGGACCAATCTTTCGTCGATTTTCTGAGAGGGAAAGATCTGCCCTTTGTCGATTTGCTGGAAACACACAAAAAGGAATTCGATCAGTTCAAACTGGGATCCAGGGAGTATGTTGAGCGTTATTACATCGGTCATTACAATCCCCGGGGAAATTTCTTTTGCGCTTCAGCCATAAGACCAAAGGTGATAGAGATGCTGGACCCCAAGCCCCTGCCCTATGGGGACCAAAGCGGAGTTCCACGGAAGTTAAAAAGGAAGAGCAATTAAGGAACAGGTCTTTTATCCGGTAGTGGCGGCGGCAAGATTGCCGGTAAAGGGAAAATCTTTTTTGGTTGGAGCCAGTGTCACGACCCAGTGAGGGCTGTTTATTGCGTTTGCTTTTGGCAGAATATTTATATTCAACTTGAGAATCATGAATGATTTTCCGGTTGTCGATATTTCTCCATATTTTAACGGAAGCAGTAATGTAAAAAGGGAACTGGCGAAACGGGTGGATTCCGTATGCCGGGAAACCGGATTTCTAGCCATAACGGGACACCAGGTAAACAAGGCCGCCATCAATGCCGCATGGAACTCGGCCCGGGAGTTCTTCGATCTTCCCCTGGAGGAAAAATTGAAAACCAAGGCTCTCGATGGGAGCAACCCATACGGCTATATCCCTTTTGCGGTGGAAGCCCTGGCCAAATCCAGGGGCGAAGACACACCACCCGACCTAAAGGAAACGCTCAATATGGGCCCTCTCGAACGCCCCAAAAACCTGGAAGATGCCCCTGGAGCCAAATTTACTTATTCACCCACCCTGTGGCCGGAAAATCCACCGGAACTGAAAAGCGCTTTTATTTCCTATTTCAAGGAATTGAGCAATTTAGGGGCTGATATGATGAGAATATTCGCCCTGGCGCTGGACTTGCGGGAGGATTATTTCGACGGCTATATCGACACGCCGGCCAGCGCCATGCGGGCCATCAATTACCCGGAAAACCACAACCCGCCGAAGAAAGGCCAACAAAGAGCGGGCGCCCATTCGGATTATGGAAGCCTGACGATTCTCCTGCCGGAAGAGGGTTCCGGCGGCCTGGAAATATTTATGCCGAGTGGAAAATGGCAGGAGGCGCCAGTGGTGCCCGGCGCCTTTGTTGTCAACATCGGGGACATGCTGGCAACCTGGACCAATGATCGTTGGGTATCCACCCTGCACCGAGTAAAAGCTCCGGAAGATACTACGGAGATTGTGCCTCGACGGCAATCGATGGCTTTTTTTCACATGCCCAACTGGAATGCGGAAATCGCCTGCATCCCCACCTGTTTGGAAGAAGGAGAGAGGCCCAAATATCCTCCTGTGTCCGCAGGCGCCTACCTGATGGCAAAATTCCAGAGTACGGTGGAATAGTACTTTAATGCTATTTCCATGCGCCAATCATTCTTGAGACGGTTAGAATAAAACCGGCCCCCAATCCCCCGATGGCGCCAGCAATAATCCGGCGTAGAACCGACCAATCCTCAGTCAGCAAATAGTATCCGGCCGCAGCTCCCAGCACTGTGAAAGCGAGAAGGACGATCACCATGACGGGGTGCCGTCCGATGGCACTTCGTGTCGACGAACCGACGTTTTTGGTATTCAAATTTTCCGTGTCTTTGTTCATGGTCGCAACCTCCACTTTTTTGTGTCTCGCAATAACTGTTAGGCCATGAATTGAAAAAATCAAGAGCAGGCTAAGTTTTAAAAGAGGGCGGACGGGGACAAGACCGATGTCATTATTCTTTCCTGGATTAAAACATTCATTCCTAAAAACAAGCAGGCTGCGGAGTAATCCAGGCGGTTTGTCCCAAACTGCTTTTACTTTCCATTGATTCCTGAAATGTTATGATGCTTAGAGCGTAAATAAACGAGAACGAAAACCCTTATATTGGAGATTGTTGGGATATGATTAAAAAAGGAAACTTCATCGCTATGTTGATGGTGTTAATCGTCGGCTTATCCGGATTGGCTACGGCAAAAGCTGAACGAATGGCGCATCCCCTTACCTCGGTGGAAGGCATCGAGTTGATGAATGTCGCAGCGGAACCGGTAAGTTATCGAGGAAAGGAAGGACTTAAACTGGTCAAAGACATTAAGGCTGATGCCGGTGAAGGGCCAAAGCTGCTGGCCGTCATCTCTGATATGGATTTTCAGGATGGAACCATCGAGGTCGAATTGGCGGGCCACCCGGTTCCGGGTTCACCTAAAACCGCTCGCGGATTCGTGGGAATCGCATTCCGGGTGCAAACTGTGAAGGACTTTGAATATGAGTGTTTTTATTTACGACCTCTCAATGGCCGCTCTGAAAACCAATTGAGGCGCAATCACACCACCCAATATATATCCGATCCGGATTATCACTGGAAAAGACTGAGGGAAGAGAATCCCGGAGTGTATGAATCCTATGTGGATTTGGTACCCGGCGAGTGGACCAAAGTGAAGATAACGGTATCCGGAGAAGAGGCGCGGCTTTTTGTTCATAACGCCGAGCAACCTTGCCTTATCGTAAAGGATTTAAAACACGGAGAATCGAAAGGAAAAATCGCGCTATGGACATCCCAATCAACCGTTGCCCACTTTAGAAATCTGGTGGTAACTGCAAATTAGTCCAAGCGAAGTAGAAATCATTCGACAACCAGTCGATAAAACCGGGCTGCGGTTGCTCCGGGATCAAAGGAGGTGTCTTCGACCACAGTAGCGGTTATCATTCCTTGCGGGGTCTCCACAACCATCACCTGCTGCAGGTCGAGGGGAACCCATCCTCCACCCGCAATCGATAGATCGTCGGTGTATTGCAGAGTGTATTCGAGCCCGGCTTCTTCCGGCTGGGAAAGCCTCCGGTAGCTGAAAACAGGGATTCCGGATTCATTCGAGGTCAGCTTCGGCAAATGCTCCCGGTCAGGCGCTCTGGGATTCATGTTAAAGGCCAGTTCAAGAAAATTTTTCACCCCGTCGCTATCGGGATCGGCTTCCATGCCCGAAATTTCATCATCCAAAATTTCATTGAGGGAAAAGTGTGTTACTTTCCAGGAGCCATTGGTGATGAATTGGTCTGCAGTATAAAAGGCATCAGCGAATTCAGGGAAATCAATGAAGGGGTTTCGGTTCTCCTGGAAGTCGTTGAAAATTAATTGGTTTCTAAGACGTTCGGCATCGGTTACAGGGTGCTCCCGGTTCCAAGCCAACAGTGTATCGAGAATTCCCATTTCCGGAATAAAACTTCCGCTGACAAATTGGGGATCGTTGTTCAAAACCAGATCCTTGGTGGAGGAGTCGCTGCCGTCATAGCGTACCGCCATGTAAAACATGGCCCGGGCGATTTCCCCTTTCACTCTATCGGGCGGCTCCCAGGAGTTGTTGTCGCGGGAAACTTCGGGAGCCAAGACGAAGGTACCGGGGGGACGATAACCGGAATCTTCGGGATCGCTTTGATCAAAAATGAGGTTGCCCCGGCTGCTGTTGATAGAGGGGATACTGGGCCTGAGGCTGAAAAGGTCCGAAGTATCCGGGCCGGTATCATCGATGCCTCGTGACCTTGGCCACAAATGCTCGCGGTTCCATTGTCCGGAAAAGCCGCCGGATGAAGCAGAGACACCAGAGTAAATCAATACTACGTTTCCCGGTTGGAAGGGATCCCTGTCAAGTGTTTGAAAGGCCTCATCTGCCTGATCGAAGGAGATTATGGTATGGTCATCGATAATATCATGCAGGGCATCGGCCAAGGTCGAACTGGTCTTCCCCTCGGCGGTGGAGTAGTAGCCTGCTGGAATGGGATCGAGGACGGATTGGGAGCTGTCGAATACAAGGAAGCTCCAAAGGAAGTCTACAGGCATGCTGTCAGGATCGCCATCAATGTCCTCAACCATATCACTGAAAATGGTCGCTGTGATCGTTTCTCCTTCCTCAAAATCGATCGATGGATTGAGGGTAAAAACCATGGGGCCGCCCGTAACTTGACCGGGCACCGTCCCGGATAGGCTTCCATCAATCGAAAACCATTGACCAGTCACATCAACGGGTTCGGTGAAAGTTACGACAATATCCGAATCCACGGAAACGCTTGCGGCGGCATTGGTAGGAATCGTTTCGAACACGGATGGAGCGAGGTCAGTTGCCGAGCCAGTAAAGGCCTGATTTACATTAACAACACCATAACTGCTGGCCAATGGACTTTGCCAAGTAAAGTCGGTCGAAACGTTTCCCGTACCCGCGAGTTGCAAGGATTGGCCGAATTCTGTGGAACTAAGCTCATCAACACCAATATCAATGCTGGTTAATCCAGCGGCAGGTCCGCCAACAGCCATTATCGTTCCCTCGTAGCTTAAAAACTCGACAACCGAATTGGAGGAGTTGACCAGCGCGATGCCATCGGAGGGACCGTTTTGCAATCCATCAAAAAGGAAAAAGACTGTTCCAATTCCGCTGGTTGACTGGGGAATGAACCCTGATAAATTAACCATGCCATAGACGCCGCCTCCATTGCCGTTATACAGGTAAAGGCTCCAACCATTTAGATTCGTGCCTGAGGGTCCGGCGATTTCCACCCCTTCGTTGACGTCGCTTCCAGTATTGTCGTAATGGATTTCATTAATAAAGACCGGGCCTGCACAAATGGACATAGCACCCATCAAGAGGGCAATCAAGGCTATGTAAAATTTGCGCATTCTAATTCGAGTATAAGCTGAATTGACAACCGGATCAAATAAAGGATGGAAAGTGCTCAACCCATGATCGGCGCTGGCCGGATGGGCTGAAGAAAAATGTCCCTATTTCCCCCCCAAGGGTTTCAAAGGGCGCTATGCAGGTTGCGAAACATACCTCGGAACCTGGAAACAAGTTTTGTTTTATTATACTTTATCTATTCAATTTCACCGCTTGGGTAAAGTATTGATTGGCCGCCTGAATACCGGCTCCGGCCAGAATGAGATAGGAATCGGGGTTGGCCACAAAAGCGTATTCCTGGTCGGCCTTGGCCCCGAAATTTAAATCGCCAAATTTTCCGAAGGTATCCGCCATGTTAAGATTTTTTCCGCTGATCATTTCTCCAACGGCATAGTTTCCGTGAATCTCAACCGCTCTTTTCAATGCAGTAGAGGCTAATGGACCGGCTGTTTTTACCTTGGCTTGGTAAACAAACAACTGGGTTTGCTTGGGCACGAGACTTATCACTTGTTCGGCGTTCACTTTTGCCGAACCGACAAGATTGAGACGGCCGCTGGCCGAGAGTTTGGCGAAATCGATCATGATTTGAGGGACAATAACCACCGATTCCGTTTCGAAAGAAAGTTGGTTGAGCGCACGCCAATTTTTCAGGGCCATCGGGGCAACATTACCTACGCTTGTTGCATCGAAATGGGTGAACCATAGAGGCAAACTTTCGGGGCTGAAAACAATATAAGTGTGCGGATCGCTCACCTTGGCCCTTTTCACATAGGGCTGAGTAGTGGTCGAACCATAGGTTTCGAGGCTATTGAAACCTTCATTGGACAGGATGGATTCGATGGGAACGATTTCCCTTCCAGTTTCCTCAAGGCGCATCATGAAGTCCTGGTAGGCGGCGTCCGCGAGCATTTGCATCATGGAAGGCTCGACCCCCAGCAGTTGGATATTCATGGTCTGGGAGGTATCCTTTTTGTGCACTTTTGCCCCGGATCGCATTAATCCCCTGTTGACAAGCGCGGTCGCACGCCCATCCGAGGTGGCCGTTTCTGAATTGGTTGTGATGAAGACAACCCGGAATCCGGCCACTGCAATTTTGTTGGCTTTGCCTAAAATACCGAGCGCTTTATTGTTATAGCCGTTTGTTCTAGTATCGATCTCGGGCACCGATACTGTGTCCGGATCAATCGTCTCGGGCAGTTGAACGTTGAGGGTTTCCGCCGCTGCATAGGCGAATTTTTTTTCAGAATTGGCATGAACAATTCCCCCAAAAAAGCCCACCGCAAAGGGATTAGCGACTGCCACTGCGGTTGCAACCGATGGAGTGGTTACCCCTGCCGCGATGGCCTGCTCGACTGCCGCATTCTGTACGGCTCCGGCCATCGTCTCGGCTTTTTCTCTTTCCTCTGGTGTCATTTCAGAGAAATTTTCGCTCTCTTCTCCCTTCTGGTTTTCCGTCGATTCTTCGCTGCTATTGAGCACGGTATCAATGGCCTTGACGGTCGCCTTTGCGGTTTCCTCTTCAACCTTTTTCTTGGCAGATTGCTTGGCCGCCTGTTTGAGGAGTCCCCCAAAGCCCGCTTGAGCTGGCGCTGTCATGACAAGCATGGAGGCCAAAAGGAGAATCGTTATTAAAGGTAAATGGATATAATGGAAACAGGCAGTAATTTTATTCATGAAGGCAGTAGAACCTATCTCAAATTCGATGATGTTGATGCAGAGAGCAATTATGCGCTTGGAGCAAGGCGCGACGGGGCTTGCCGGGCTAGCAGCCCTGCTGCCCCGCCGGAACGCTGCTCAAACACATAACTGCCTCTGTCCAAAGGATTTGTGCGGCAAGGCAGCACCTGCGGCGTTGGTTTGCGCCCGAAGGGCGTCCAGCCCATCCGGGAGCAAAGCCGCCTGGCATCTGCCACCGTGGCGCTACAAACATCATTCATCTGCGAATTTGAGATAGGTTCTAGTTAGTTGAGTAGTAGTAACGAAAAAAACAACACGTCCAATACCAGAATTTGCTATTTCGGGCAAGATTGATAATTCACGGGCAATCGCCCGGTTTGCCAGTGATCCGGCCTGATTCAATGCTCAGGGGCCGAATCAATATCGACTGCGGGACCGACTCCTTCGGGCTCACGCACAGAATCGACCATGTCTTTGACCGCTTCGCTGGGACTTTTGCAAAAAGGTGTCAGGCCCAAGGTGACAGCGAAATTCAAAACCATACCGACCGAACCAATTCCTTGCGGGTTGATGCCGTGAGCAAAAAGTCCGAAGGTCCACGGCTTCATCCCGAAAAAGACACAGGCAATGATATAAAAGGCAGTAAACCCGATCCCGGTCATCATCCCGCAAACCGCGGGGACGGTCCCCACCCGCTTACTAAAAATCCCCAGTACAATGGCAGGGAAAAAACTGGCCGCTGCCAGGCCAAAGGCAAAGGCGACGACTTGGCTGACAAACCCGGGCGGGTATATGCCCAGCAGACCGGCCACCACCACGGCAATCCCAATGACCCCACGCCCCACCGCCAATCGTTGTTTTTCGGTCGCCTTGTTGTTAATAACGCGATAATAAAGATCGTGGGCAACGCTCGATGAAATCACGAGGAGCAAACCACTTGCGGTGGAGAGAGCCGCAGCCAATCCTCCGGCCGCCACCAGGGCAATAATCCAGTCCGCCAGTTCCGCCATTTCCGGGGTAGCGAGAACAATGATATCGCGGTCCGGCCCGGATAGGCCCTTTTTCCGGAGAACCTCCCGCGCATCGACGCCCCGCGTGCCCCCAGAGTCGATCCAAAGCTGGTGGGCTCCGCGTATGTCAGCCAATTCCACTCCTGAAAGTTTTCCATTTCTGAATACTTCATTGTCTTCGCGGGCCGAATAGCGAAGGAGACCATCACCATCGTCGAACCAGAGAATCAATCCGGTTTCTTTCCAGTTGTGAAACCATTGGGGCAGTTCTTCATAGGTTTTACCATTCAACCCGCGAATCATGTAGTAACGGGCAAATCCGGCTGTGGCGGGGGCCGTAAGGTAAAGCAGGGAGATGAAAAACAAGGCCCAGAAAGCGCTCCACCGGGCGGCTTTGACCGATTTGACAGTGTAGAACCGGACAATAACGTGGGGCAATCCGGCGGTGCCCGCCATCAAGGCCAAGGCGACGCAAAAAACATTCACTTTGTCCCATTTGCCGACAAAAGTGTCCGTGTAACTGTCGAAACCGAGGTCTTTCTGGATTTGGTTCAGTTTTTCCAGGAGATAAACGCCGGATTCTCCCGCCACGGCCGGATCGAGGGTGGAACCCAAGCCGAGTTGGGGCAACGGCATCCCGGTCAGCTTGATGCTGATGGCGATAGCGGGGATGAGAAAGGCCGTTATGAGTACCCAGTATTGAACCACCTGGGTCCAGGTGATCCCCTTCATGCCCCCGAGGGTGGCATAGATAAAGACAATGGCCATGCCGACAATCACGCCAACATTGACATCGACTTCGAGAAATCGGCTGAATACGACCCCCACCCCGCGCATCTGCCCCGCTACATAGGTAAAACTGACGAATATCGCGCAGACCACCGCGGCCAGCCGGGCAACAGTGGAATCATAGCGGTCCCCAATAAAATCCGGTACCGTGTAATGCCCGAATTTTCGCAGGTAGGGGGCCAGCAAAAGGGCAAGGAGCACGTAACCGCCTGTCCAGCCCATGAGGTAAACGCCTCCCGCGTAACCCATGGCCGAAATCAGCCCCGCCATGGAGATAAAGGAAGCAGCGCTCATCCAATCGGCCCCCGTAGCCATGCCGTTGGCCACCGCAGGTATGCCCTGCCCGGCAACATAAAATCCTCTGGTGGTACTGACGCGGCAGAACCAGGCGATTACAAGGTAGAGGCTGAATGTGGAAATCACAAACAGGTAGGTCCAGCCTTGAACTCCCATTGGTTAGCTGTTCCTCCGTTCTTTGATCTTGTCCAATTCCCGGTGATGTTTGGCATCGAGCCGGTTCATGTAGAGGCAATAAGCCAGGATGAGGAGCACGAAAACGATGATGCTACCCTGCTGGGCAAACCAGAAGCCCAGCGGATAACCCGTGCCGGGGAGACGATAAAGATTTAAAAAGTCCGCCCACAAAACCCCGCACCCCAAGCCGACAAAAGCCCACAGGGCTATCAGCAAAACGGTGAACTTGATATTGGAGCGCCAATACCGGTCAAGGGAAGCATGAACGGCCGGATCGTGGAGGTCCGGTCCTGCATCCGAAGCATAAGCCTCAGCATTCCCTGTATTTTTCTCGCTCATTCAGCTCAATTCAATTTGAGGCAGAATCTAACTGTATCCAATAACCCTGCAATGCAAAAACGGTTGTCGTTTTCGGCAATTCTGAATCATGCTTGCGAAAACTGGCTTAATCTTTGCAAAATGGGGAGGGTCTGATGGTGCTCCCGATACCGAGCGCACCAGTTGGTAAGTAAAATCAAAAAGGGGTTGGAAAATGA
>JAJFLV010000043.1 GCA_021772535.1 Opitutales bacterium
CTGCCGACTCAGATGATGACGGCAATGGCATCGACGATGACCTGGAAAACGATTCCGACGATGACGGTGTCGTGGACGCCGACGACGATGATGACGACAACGACGGCGTTCCCGACGACAGCGATGGAGATGATGACGGCAATGGCATCCCCGATGCAGTGGAGGAGGATTCCGATGGCGATGGAATTACCGATGCTGCCGACTCAGATGATGACGGCAATGGCATCGACGATGACCTGGAAAACGATTCCGACGATGACGGTGTCGTGGACGCCGACGACGATGACGACGACAACGACGGCGTTCCCGACGACGACGATGGCGACGATGACGGCAATGGCATCCCGGATGCGGTAGAAGAGGACTCCGACGGTGATGGCGTAATCGATGCTTCCGATCCCGACGATGATAACAACGGCATCGACGATGACCTGGAAAACGATTCCGACGATGATGGTATTGTAGACGCCGAGGACGAAGATGACGATAACGACGGCATTGATGATTTTGACGACACCGATGACGACAATGATGGAGTGGATGATGACCTCCAGAACGATCGTGACGGCGATGGTTTCATCGATGCTGATGACGATGACGACAATAATGACGGAGTGTCCGATGATCTAACGAATGATTCCGACAATGATGATGTTACTGACGATATCGACTCAGACGATGATAACGACGGCATCACCGATGATGAGGATTTTGACTCAGATAATGATGGAATTCCCGATGATGATGAGATTGACAGCGATTCGGACGGCCTAACCGATGACGAGGACAGGGACGATGACAACGACGGTATTCCTGACGAGATTGACCTCGACGTGGACGGCAACGAAATCAACGACTCCATCGAGGCTCGCGTAACCGATGATTCACAAGTGGACGCTCTCTCGGGTTCCGAGTTTAATTTTCAATTAACCGGGGTTAATGCCCCAACCGGCTTCGAAATTCCAGATTTGCCTGAATGGGCCAGTTTGGATCCAGTGAGCGGGATCATAACGGGGATTCCACCCCAAACCACAGAAAAGACCATAATTACCGTTAGCGCAGCCAATCAGAATGGTATGGGTGCGCCCATGAAAATTGCCTTGCGTGTCACCCCCATTGCCGGGTCTATCGCTCTGGGCAATGAATGGTATCAGAGCGAGTGGTTTGGATCCTTCAATGAATTTAACCGGCCCTGGGTCTATCACGAAGGGCTGGGTTGGATATTCAGCTTCGGTAACTCGGAAGCCGGATTTTGGTTCTGGAATCCCACCTTGGGATGGCTATGGACCAGCTCCCAGAGTTACCCTTTTCTCTTCAGCAGCGCGGAAAATTCCTGGTTGTGGTTTGCCACAGATTCCAATCCCTGGTTCTTCTTTAATTTTAACACCGGAGAATGGTTCAGTCCCTGATCTAACCAGAAGCTGTGCGAGCCTATGGTTAGGCTGCCGATGCCTTACCGCAGCATTTCTTGAACTTTTTACCGCTGCCACAGGGGCAAGGGTCATTGCGGCCAACTCTGGAGTGGTCCGCTACCGTATCCTTTTCCCTCCCTGGGGAAGTTCTTGCCAAAGCCTTTTTCGGTTTTGCCGTGAAAAACCGGACGCCATTGCTTACGGTTAAATTAGACAAATATAAGGCAACAGCTGGCAGGATAATATAATTGATGGGGAGCAGTATCAGGCGCTCCTTCATGATATCGGGACTCTTTATACCTTCTTCCAGGTAAGAATTGAATAGAATATAGGATTGGGTAACATTGAGAATAACTGCGAACAGGCCCATAAACACCATTCCGAAAATCATTTGCGGCAGGGTGGTGGCAAATCGTTTTAGAGGAAAGGCTGCCAACAGGACAACCGGTAGCAAGAGTGCGAAATTTTGATGTGACTGAGCGGCGGCGCGGATTATTACTTTGGCCCGGCTTTTTGTCGGCACGGTAATATCGGGATTTTCCGGTGAAGGCTGCAGGGAAACGATATCCACTGGCTCGATTACCTGATCGGCAACCCACTGTGAGGTGGATTCCAGCCACCAGCCCACCGGTTTTTCCAGGCCGGCATGCCGCCATAGGACGATACAAATGACCATTGCAAGGAGAATTCGCCCGATACCCCAAAGCAATGCATTTGAGGTCGGTAACCTATCGATGAGGTCGAAAATATCGGTTTTCCCCGTCTTTGAGCCCATGGTTGGATATTTGCCAGGAAAGACTGTGTTCAAGCTCAGGCTGGACTGGGGATCCTGCTTTTAACAGTTCGCGTAGCCCAGATATTCCAGAAAATGAATACTCCAATAATAGCGAATATTTGCCCCACTACGGTATGATAAAAGGAAAAATCGTCGTGGTCTTTTACCAGGAATATTGCCGCAACCAGTCCGGCCACACGCACTTGGTTTATCACGAAAACAAATAAAAGACCGGTGGAAAGACCGATCAGCCTTGCTTTCCAGGAACAGGGGAAGGGCAGAATGGCGCTGGCCAAAATAAGGTAAGCGAGGACACCATCGCAGCCGTAACCGATGGCGATATTTTTAACCACCCCTCCAAAGGTGACCCACAGGGTAACATCCTGAATACGGATATCCAGCCCTGCAGTGCGCATGAGGAAAGTAAAAACCGCAGCCGTCAATTTGTCGATTGGGTATAGAACAGCCTCCGGGGCGAGGGCCAGAAGGAAGACAAAAAAAGAAGCAATTAGAATAATCGCAATAAACAATATTGCCGGTTTGGCGGTAAGGGGTTGGTTACCCTCCTTGCTGATCAATTGCTTGATTTTTCCGATAGGGTTCATCATTTGCCGGACATAGTGTTGAACATGATCAATCCTTTTTGACAATCAAGCAATTATGTTAGGCTTCCGGGGAAAAGGCGCTGTCAACTTCTGAATTCTGCCTCCTATTTTTTGTCTCTTGAATCCCGGAATTCGTCCGCAAGACTAAAAATTCATTTGATCCCGGCTTGACACCGCTGGAAGGGTTTCCCAATTTCGGCCCTTTTCACTTCTTTCATCATAAATTTCACTAATAATAGTAATTAATTTTGCGATTATTTCGATATATATCATAAATAAGTTGAAGATTTGAAGCGAATTCTTCTACTGGCTGGGCATTGTGGAAAACATTCCCTGAACCCGATCACTGGATTACAACTGAAATTTCTCCTTTTTCTTACCCTATTAAAAAGTTCTCTCCAGAACTTGAACCCTTATTAATCAGCGCAGGATGTCGATTCTCAGAATTGAGCGAAAAAATTTTTTAAAATGGATGGTGGGGCTAGGTGCCGGATTGTTCGGCCTGGCTAATTCGGGTTCATTGAGGGAGAAAGGCCGTAAGCCGGATTCTCAAGCCAGCAAATCCCTGGTTGTAAATAGAGAACCGCGGGCCGTTGCGCGTAAAAATCCCTTCGCCTGAGGGGTAGTTTATTAAACCGGGTAGATCTTTTTTGAGCAATGGCCAACATTTTTCCTAAATGGTCCAACAGGGTTCCGCTCAATGTTATCATTGCCTTGTTTCTTTTGAGCGGAGTCGGGACCGCTGGTGTGGCCTACTTTTTTTCACCCAAATATACCCGGATAGGCTATCAGCCGACCCAGCCGGTGGCCTACGACCACAGCCTGCATGTCGGGCAACTTGGCCTCGACTGCCGCTATTGCCACACCTATGTGGATCGTTCCGAACACGCCAACGTGCCGGATTCGGGTACCTGTATGAACTGCCACAATCAGGTTTTGCCCGACAGTCCTAAGCTGGCGCCCATTCGGGAAAGCTACCAGTCGGGAAACCCAGTTCCCTGGGTCCGTGTGCACAAATTGCCCGATTACGTCTATTTCGACCATGCCGCGCATGTCAATCGGGGGGTCAGTTGTGTCGAATGCCATGGCCAGATCAACGAAATGAAAGTGGTCGAACACGCCGAACCCCTGAGTATGGATTTTTGCCTCGCCTGCCATCGCAATCCCGAGGAAAAAGTGCGTCCTCTTGACAAAGTTTACGATCTGGACTGGAAAGCCTCCACTCCGCAGGCACAGCTCGAACTGGGTCAACTGCTGGTCGAAGACTGGAATATCAACCCGCCCCTAAGCTGTTCCCGATGCCACCGATGATTCTCCCCAAACAACATCAACAGCCTGCAAAGCCTGCGGACGGTGTCCACTCCCGCAGTGGTCCGCAATATTGGAAAAGTCTCGACGAACTGGCCGAAACGGCGGAATTTCGGGAATGGGTGGAACGCGAGTTTCCCGCTGGAGCTTCGGAAATCGAAGGGGTCAACCGGAGGCATTTCCTCAAGATCATGGCTGCCTCCTTCGCCTTTGCCGGGGCTGGCATGGCTGGATGCCGGCGACCCGAGCAACACATTTTACCCTACTCCCAACAACCCGAAAATGCTGTTCCAGGGGTTCCCGTTTATTTTTCCACCTCCATACCATCGGCCAGGGACAATATTCCTCTGGTGGTGGAGACTCACCAGAATCGCCCCACCAAGATCGAGGGCAACCCCGCTTACAGCCCCTACGGCGGTTCCACCAATCTTCACGCCCAGGCTTCGATTCTGGATCTCTACGATCCCGATAGGGCGGCCAGGAGTAAAAAAGGATCGAAGGAATTAAGCCATGCTCAGGTGGAGGAATGGATTGATGCGGTTGCTGAAAAATTTCGCCCCACTCAGGGACAAGGTCTGGCTATTCTGGCCGAAGGAAGCACCTCCCCATCGCGCGAGCGTATTTTAAAAGCCCTCAAGAAAAGATTTCCACGGTGCCTCTGGTCCGAGTACGAACCAGCCTTGAGCGACAATGGGGAGATTGCCTCCGAGCGCCTGTTCGGCAAAAGGTTGCGGGCTAGTTACGACCTTAAAAAGGCGGCAAAAATCCTGTCTCTTGACGCGGACTTCTTGAATAGCGGCCCGGGGCACTTGCAACATGCCCGTGATTTTGCCGATCGGCGAAGATTGCGCAAAACGGGAGATTTGGAGGGCATGAACCGCCTTTATATGGCCGAAAGCCATTACAGCATTACCGGGGGCATGGCCGATCACAGACTTCGCCTGCCCGCCGGGCAGGTTCCCGCCCTTGCTGCGCTGGTTGCCGCTGAACTACTTGAAAATTTGGGCCGCGAGGCCTCCCTGGCGGCACTTCTGCGCCGGAAGGCAGCAGATCTGGAGATTGATCCCCACTGGGTCAAAGAGTGCGTTGCCGATCTCCTCCAGCACAAAGGTGATGCTGTTGTCATTGCTGGTGCAGATCAGCCGGTGGAGGTTCATCAATTGGCCTATTTCGCCAACAATCTACTTTCTGCCCATGGGGAAACGGTTGATTATTTGGAATCTCCGGAAAAAGTCGGCATAAGCTTGCAGGACCTTGCCGAGGCAATCGATGGCGGCCGAGTGGAAACCCTTTTGATCCTTGGGGGGAATCCGGTTTATAATGCCCCCGGCGATATTGGCTGGTCCGATTTACAGGGCAACGTGGGAGAAGTCATTCGTTTTGGATATTACGAGGATGAGACCTCTGCTCTTTCCCACGGACACATAGCGGCCAACCATTACCTCGAATCCTGGAGTGATGGACGCACCTCCGATGGCACCCTGGTGCCGGTGCAGCCAATGATTCTGCCTCTTTTTGATGGGTTTCAGGAAACAGTCCTTTTAGCGCTCCTGGCCGGATTGGACGAGATCGACCCATACGAACTGGTGCGTGAAACCTTCGATGAAATCACTGGCGACGATAAAAGTGACAGATCTTTTGAGCGATTTCTCAGTGACGGCTATCTCAAGAATTCAGGTTTTCCACGGGCCTCGGTGGCTGCGGATGTCGGGGCTTTGCAAAAAGATGTGGCCCAAATGAATCTGCCATCGGGGCAATTTTCCGGGGATAATCTGGAAGTGCGGATATTGCCCGATTCCAAATTGCTGGATGGCCGTTACAGCAATAATGGCTGGCTGCAGGAGTGTCCCGACCCAATGACCAAACTTACTTGGGATAATGTTCTCTCTGTCAGCCCGCAATTGGCTCGCGAATTGGGCTGGGAACCAGCCACCCCGCGTTCTCCGGTCTCTCGGTTTCTCAAATTGGCGGAAGTCTCCGCCAAAAGGATGAACGATTTCCAAATGGGCCGGCAAATCGCTCCGGTTGGCAGATTGACGATTAACGGGACCACCATCGAGGGGCCGGTCCATGTGCAACCGGGTTTGGCCGATTATACCGTGTTCCTGACGACTGGCTATGGGCGGGAAAAGTCCGGCCGGGTGGGGGATAAGGTTGGGTTCAATGTTTTTCCGGTAATTGGCTCCAATGATGGGGGAATAATCAGCGGCGCCCGACTCGAGCTGACCGGCACAACCCATAATCTGGCCAATACTCAGGAACACTGGTCGATGGAAGGCCGTGCCATTATTCGCGAGGCAAATGCGGAGGATTTTCACAACGATCCTCATTTTGTTGAAAAACTGGGCATGGAATCCCATTCGCCCCCGGTCATGGGCAGCGCCAAGGAGGAGTCATTACAAACACAGGTCACCACTCAGCCGCGCGG
>JAJFLV010000044.1 GCA_021772535.1 Opitutales bacterium
GCTGCTATAGAAAAGATGAGGGATGAAATCGTTTCCCTGGTAGTGGAACTGGTGAGAATCCCAAGCATTAATCCAAAGTACCCGGGGATGGATTATGAGAAGGAGTTAGGTGGCGAAACGGAGTGCAACAAGAGATTGGCAGAATCATATAAAGAAATCGGATGTAAGACCGAGTTTATAGAAAAAGAGAAGGGACGGTCCAACCTGGCAGGTGTGCTGAAGGGAACCGGAGAGGGGCGATCCCTTATCTACAATGGACATATCGACGTTGTGCCAGTGGGCAATCACTCCGATTGGAAATTTAACGATCCTTTCAGCGGGAAAATCGAAGAGGGCAAACTTTATGGACGCGGCTCTTGCGATATGAAGGGTGGACTCGTTTCCCAACTTAAAGGCATCGAAGCGATTCTACGATGCGGTGTGAAGTTAAAAGGCGACGTTATTTTGGAAAGCGTCGTGGGGGAAGAGACGATGAGCCATGAGGTTGGGGTTTCCTCTGTTTGCGAGAAATACAAAGCGGACGCCGCCATTGTTTCCGAACCTACCGCCGCCGAACAGCCTTTGGCGGTCATGCCCGTTACTTCCGGACTGATCTGGTTTACCATAACCTGCCGGGGCAAATCCAGTCACGCATCCATGCGGGATGAGATGGTTCGGGCCGGAGGCAAAGGTTCGGAAATCGCCGTCAGCGCCATTGAGAAAGGTATTTTCATCGTAAATGCCCTTCGCGGACTTGAAGAACAGTGGGGCCAAAGCAAGAAGCATCCACTCTTCCGGCCCGGACACTTTACCTTGCATCCTGGCGTCATCACGGGCGGGCCCAATGGCGTATTGATCCCCTTTTTAATATCGGAATTCTGCACCATTGAATATGCCGTATGGTACCCGCCTCAAGAGAAGGAGGAAGACATAAAGAAAGAGATATCGGAGTACATTGCCAAAGCCTGTCAAATAGATCCCTGGTTGTGTGAAAATCCTCCTGAAATCAGTTTCAATCTCCATTGGCCACCGGCTGAGGTGCCAACCAATCACCCGATCGTCCAGACTTGTGCCAATGCGCACAAGGAGGCAATAAGTCCAAAGTTTGTGGATGATCGAGATTTAATTCAAGGGTTTGCGGCGGTTTGCGATGCCGCATTTCTCAATATATCGGGAACCCCATCGGTGATTTACGGGCCAGGAAATCTGCTGCAAGCCCATGCCGTTGATGAATATGTTAATATAGAGGAATTAATAACCGCCACCAAGACGTTTGCCCTCACCGCAATGGATTGGTGCGGCTATGAATAAACTCCAAAGTTTTTTGAAACTTCGAGGTTAGGCACAAAAGGTGTCCGGGACCGATTAATTTCCGGGGGCGTTTGGTGGTTTCCCGATCCAGTATTGCGGGGGGAGGAACTTCCATGTCAGCATCGGTAAGGTTGAAGCGGGTCTCCGATTAGGTTCAGAGATAAGGATGAGCCGGTCCTGGGGGCGCAGTTTTTCCGCCCAGGGGGCGAGAGCGCGGAAATCACGGTTTTCCCGGTAGGCCCCGTAAACTTGTAAATTGTCCCGCTCCATGTTGGTTGGCTCCAGGCCGAGGACGTACCTCCAATGGGCCTCGGGAAAGGTGTAGAAAAAATTTAATAACACGCCCATGGAGTTGGAGTAAACCATCCCGTCCTCACCAGGAAGCCATGTATCAAAGTCCTGTGTCTCTTTTAAATAGGCGATCGAAAGTGGAGCGTTGATGGACCAGCGATTGTTCTGGTTAGCCCCCAGAGATACAAAAAACGCCAGGCAGAGCAAAAAGGAAAAGAGCAGCCTTTGCCAGGATTCACGGGCCACGTGGTCCTCCAGCAACCGTTGTATCTCCAGTGCGAACCAAAAAATTAGGGAGGGAAGCCCCCAATCGTACCAGAACCGGGCCACTTGGAGGCCTAAAATCCAGCCGAGCGCTCCGAGCAGAAATGCCGGATGGATAAGAGAAGTGCCCCGCCAATCTCGATGGAAAATCCGAAATAGAAGGAAAAGGGAGCAAAAAAGAACCACCGGTACACCGACCGGATTGGGTTTAAACTCTCCCACCGGGTTTTGCAGCGCCCTGTCACCAAAAATTGCCCGGTAAAGATGCTGAACCTGGTAGATGAGATGATCGACCGGGTGCAAGGTGAGCATTGCTCCCACCAGGATTCCAACTCCAACCGCGCAGGCGAATCTGGCTGTAGCGAGCCAATTTCCTGAGAGGGCTACCGCTAACAGAGGGAGGGCCAGCAAATACCAGGCGCCATGAATCCAGACCGAACCCGCCACCAGTAATGATATGGTTGGAAGAACCAGCTTGAGCCGCCGTTCCTCAACAAGAGGAGTCCACAAGGCCAAAAGGGAAACAAGGGTGAAAATGGAAAAGGAAAAAGAACGCCCCGAAAAAAGCCGGAAGATAAAATCGAAGTCCAATAGACCGAACAAAAACAGGCAGGCCAGCCAGACTTCGGGGCGACGAAAATAAAAGAGCGGTATCCAGGCCGCCAGGCACCAGGCAAACCCGACAGAAAAAAGAAGAAGCCCCTCTTGATTAAGGGAAAATACCGATTTGGCGATCGAAAGCAAGAAATGCCAGCCTGGTTGATAATAACGCTCAAAATCGACTTCCGGACCGGTGGCCAGAATATCATTCCAGGACTTGCCGGACGTTATTTTAGCCGAAATAGCCAGGGCGTCATCCAGGGGAGCATAGCCGTATTGTGAAATGTAAACTGGAAGAAAAAAAATAGTGGAAGCGACCATTGCGAGTACCGCCAGAGGCATCCATCGACTCAATGAGGAGTTCCAGGTTGAGGTAGTGACCTTATTCCCTATATCCACTGTTCGAGACATTGGTCCAACGCTATTTTCCGGCCCTCTCAAAGCAATCTCAAAAGGTTGTAGAGTGGTTGCAAAGGGCAATTTCCTGGTTTTTCATCTATTCAGCGTAAAAATTATCAACCGTTGCGGAGGAACAGCATTCAAGCCATGCCTTTGACCCTACCGGAAAGCCCCATGGTTTTTGCCAGGAGTCCTTATTTTAGAATATTGTTTATTCTCAACCTGCTGGTATTCGCCTTTCTGGCCCTGCCTGCAAATGGGGCAACCATCCTTTATCTTTGGCCCTGGACAGGAGTTTATCAATTGTCCCTCGGTCTCTGCCTGACCACCGTGCTTCTTTTATTGTTTTTGGATGGCAGGGAGAAAAAATCCCAAAATCCTTTCTCATGGTACCACCCAGCCGTTTTTCTTTTGATAGCAGCCTTTGGGGTTTCCTGTTATCTTTCCGAATTCACTGACCGGGCAGCTTTTAACTTAATTGTTCCTGTTTCGGCTCTCGCCCTCGGCTACATTACCCATTGCCAAATCCGGAACTCCGAGCATCCGGAAAAGATGATTTTTATCCTATTTCAGGGGCTTGGGGTAATCGTATTTTTACTTTATTTCAGAAGCCTCATCCTTTGGGTTTTAACCACTGCTTGGGGTGTAAAGAGCGGGGTTGCCTCCAGCATCGATTCCCTGGCCGGATATTCATTCAAGAGCTTCAGTTGGTTGAATGAACCCAATGGCCACCCTTTCGGCCACCCTAACTACACCGCCGGATTTTCCCTTTTAACTCTCCCCTTGGTGGTTTCATTGAGTATTTTCAGCCAGGGTCGTTATCGGTTGTTCTGGAGTCTCGTTTCCATTTGTGGAGTGGCCACCTTGTTTAGCAGCGGCAGCCGGGCCGGAACCGGCGGGTTGGCTGTCGCAGTGCTGGCAGGGGCGGCCTTTTTCTTAAAGGGAAAACTGAATACCCGCAGGCATCTAATAATGGGATTCGCCGGGGCGCTTCTTCTAGCCGTCATCCTGGTCTTGTCGCAACCTCGCTGGCGATCCACCATCGCTCATATTGCCAGTGGGGAAGGATTCGGGGTAGGCGAACATGCACGGTTAAACTTGCTTACCACGGGATTGAAAATGGGCATGGAAAGCCCCCTCTGGGGAAACGGGCCGGGCACCACGCCCATTATTTACCCGGCATTTTGGAATGGTTCGGGAACCCTTTCCAATTCCTATCAACTGCACTGCACTCCGCTACAGATTTGGGTCGATTTTGGTTTTGCCGGTATTCTGGCTTGTGGCGGTTTATTGTTTGCCTTTGGACAATCCTGGCGCCGACTCAGCCTCCGTCCGGACTTGGGCAGCAAACAGGACCGCCCACTTCCGCTCATCCATGGCGCCGGTATTGGAATTGGTTCTTACCTGCTGTTTTCACTTACCGATCATCAGCTTGATATTTATTTTATGTCCGGAATTTTGGCCATTTATGCCGGAATATTTTCAGCCCTGGATAGGATTGAACCACAACCTGGCGAAAAGTCGAAATTGAGTCGGTTACGGACAGCTTTTCATTTCGCAGCTACCCTTACGATATTTGTGCTTTGCCTGGGATTTGGTTGGAAACAATACAGGCTTTTTGAGGCCCGAAAAGAGCTTCGTATCGCCTTCTCAGCATACCAGAAAAATGATTCCACAAGCTTTCTCGATTCTATCCAAAAGACTGAAAAACGGACTCCTAACGAACCCTTTACCTACAATATTCTAGGCTGGTTAGCGGCTGAGGCCAGGTTTAAGGGCAATCCATTGCTGGCAGAAGGTAAACTAGCAGAAACGGCGAAGGATTTTTGGGAGCGATCATTGGCTCTTTTTGAGGCCCAGGAGTTTTGTCACTACAACCTCGGATGGCTGCTGCTGGCCGAACAGCCCAACCGGGCGGCCTACCATTTCCGGCGAGCAGCGCAAATCAATCCGGGCAAGCGCGGTGTATATTTTGGTCTGGCACTGGCTCTCAAAAAAGAAGGTTTGGCCGAGGCCGCCACTTCGGCTCTTGCCCTTGAATGTCTGTCGCAGCCTGAATTCGCCCTCTTACCACTGTGGGAAGAGCCGAATTTTAAAGCTGTATTACCTTCGGTCAAAACCAGTCTTGCGGAATTCTATGAAGGCATGACGGTTCGACATGATTTAAGTGCAGTTAACCGGCAAAGCCTGCGGCATGCGGAAGCGATCACTGACTGGTGGTGGCGAGAACCTTTTGACACCGAAGCACTGGCCAATTCTCCTCATCCACAAATTCGTTGGTGGGGTCGGACCCTTCAGGAAAAAGAAACTGAGCAAATCGATTTTTGGAACAACCGTTCATTGAGAGCGCCCATTGTATTGACCTATCTTGGCTGGAAGGAACCAGAAAACGGAAAACGGAGATTGATGGCGGCAAAACTTCTGGCGTTGAATGAACCCCTATCCGAGGTGGAAGGAAATTATCTCCAAGCTTACCTGGTTCAAAAGGAGAAATCATTTCCTCAATTATTGCTCGAATCGCGCCGCGAATCTGTTCTTCCCCTCAATGTTTACCGTAATACGCGACTTGCCTTTGGGCTCATGGGACACAATCTTGACGGACCAAATCCGGACGACTTTTTCATTTACGAGCAAAATCTGCTCCTCAAAATCACTGAGGTCTGGCTCTTCCCACGGCGGGGTTATCTTTCCGGCGTTCAAATGAGGCGGTTTCTGGAGGAATTACCAAAAAATTAATTACATGGCGGAAATAAAGTCGGCCAAAGGGCGTTTGGCCTTGTTTGCAGTTATCGGCATCGGCTCTTTTGTTGCCGGGCAATGGCTTGTTCCCGCCGATACCGCAGCCAACTTAGTCAAAAACATTTCTTACTGGACACTTCTTACCGCCTTCCTCTGGTTTTGTGGACACCTGATTATGATTTTGGGGCGAAATTTTCGCCAAAATTCCCTATTCGGCCTACTCCTGAATATCAATTGGGGGGCATTGGCAGCGGTTATCCTGGGCACAGTCATCATGCACGTTCATGATGATCCGGGCTTCAAGGTGATCGAAGACGAAGTTGTCCTAGCCAGCCTTTCCCGCCAGATGCACTTCGAGCGCGAAGCTGTCGTTCCAGAGCGTGGACATCGTATTCTGGGTGTTTACCAAACTTTTGATTCTCATGTGGACAAACGGCAGTTGTTTTATCCCTTTCTGGTCAGCGTATTGCACGATATAACCGGTTATCGACCTGAAAACGGTTTTTGGCTGAACTTTACTCTAACCCCCGTCCTCCTGATTTTACTCTATGGGCTGGGAAGAAAAATAGGGGGAAAAGTTTGCGGGATGATGGCCATCCTGCTGGCAGTTTCGACCCCTGTCCTGGTTCAGTCCAGTGTCGGTGGCGGAGCGGAAATGCTCAACCTGGTCCTGATTGCGGCAAGCTTGTTGCTGGGCATTCGTTTCCTGCAAAATCCGGACAAGGAATCTCTCTCAACGCTTTGCCTAAGTGGCGTTCTCCTGGCCCAGACTCGTTATGAATCGCCCATATACGTATTGGCCATCGGATGTATCATCGTTCTTGGCTGGTGGAGGGGAAACCGGCTTATTACGAGTGCTGCCCTTTTTCTCAGTCCGATTTTGCTGATACCGTATCTCTGGGTGGTCAAAGCATTTGCCAGTCATCAGCAATTCTGGCAATTAGACAAAGAAGCCGGTATTTCACGGCCATTCGGTACCGAATTTGTGGCGGAAAATTTTGGCAGGTTGAGGGAACATTTTTTCGATCTTACCATAAATCAGCCCAACAACCTTCTGCTGGCGACCCTGGGATTGATTTCCCTCATCGGATTTGGCCTGAGCTTTACCAGAAAGTTAACCAACCTGAAACAGACGGATGCCCTGCAAACCGTGTTGGGGATCTCTTTGGCGCCAATGGCGATATATCTCGGATTGATCCTTTTTTATGCCCATAGCACCATTCATCAACCCACCGCCAGCAGGCTATTGATACCCTTATACCTTCCATTGTTGTACTGCACACTATTGGTGTTCTTTAACGAAGGGGCAAACAGGTGGCTACGACTCGGCTTTACCGGCTTGGCTTGCATTCATTTCATGGCGGTAATTCCGGCGCTTTCCCGGCATGTTTACAGCGACCGTTACACTCCCGCAAGGGAGGTCGCCTGGGCACGTCACTTCATAGCAGAACATGAAGGCAGGGATTATCTCATGGTGGCCACTTATCACACCCTCTGGATTGTCCATAACGAAGAAAGCATATCCATTGAAAGAGCCAACCTGCGAAAGGGCCAACTGGATTTACAAATGCGCCTGCAACCGGAAAAGGAGTTCCTGGTTTTGCAAACCTTCGGCTACAATCCCTTGACCGGAGAAGAGAATGCCCTCGATCCAATATCGTTAGGAGGAGAATTTATCCTGGAACCTCTGGAGAGAAAATTTCTGACCCTCTTCGATTTTGTCCGCATTAGCAGAATCCGGTCTATCCGGTTAGACCCGGAAGAAAGAATACCTCTCCCCGATTCGGAAAACGATCCCTCCGGGCAAGTAGAATCAACCTTTCTTTACTGGCTCAACAACCTGCCTTGACCTTGAGGGAGTGCCCCGCAATCGGTTATCAGGACGGATAGCTCTAAATCGTCAGGTCAAGTTCTAGCTGCGGCATTTATCAAAGAGTCCACATCAATCGACGGTGTATAACCGATATGAAGGCGAACGCATGGCGGGTATTTCCACTTCGATAAGTGCGTTAGTGTTTACTTGTGGAAGCGAAGTTTGCGGAGGCCGAACCAGGTCATTTTGAGGAGGATAAGGCCGTGACGGAAGCGAGAAATATTGGTTTCGCCGTAGGTGCGATCACGGTAGCGGACGGGAATGTCGCGGATTTTGAGATCGAGCAGGGCAGAACCGAAAAGCAGGTTGAAATCTCCGAAGGGATCAAAGTCGCCGAACTCCTTTATGCGAATGAGTAGTCGCACATAGTCCGACCGAAGGAGCATTTTGGTGCCGCAGAGGCTGTCCTTGATGGGTTGCCGTAAGACGGCCGAAAGGGCGATGGCAAAGAACTTGTTACCGAGGAAATTGAGGAAGCGCATGGCCTGCTTTTCCATCGGGTAAACGAGTCGGCTGCCGTTGGCGAATTCCGCGCTGCCGCTAGCGATGGCATCGAAAAATTTGGGCAAATCCTCCGGTGGCGCGGTAAGGTCGCCATCCTGAATGACAAGCACATCCCCAACGGCTTTTTCAAAACCGGTAAAGACAGCATCCCATTTACCTTTGCCGGGCTGGCGGCAAAAAGAGACTTTGTGCGGGCCTTCATAGGCTGCGGTTTCGCGTTGGATGACCTCCCAGGTGTCGTCCGTGCTGTTGCCCTCGACAAAAATAACCTCGGTGCCTTTGGCCAGGGTGGGAATACGCTCCAGCGCGGCTCGAATATTACCCGACTCATTGCGAGCCGGGACGATCACCGAGCAGGAAATCCCTGAATTCAGAGGGGGCTTTGTCCTGGGCCGGGTGACGATGAAAATGGTCGCCCCCAAATGGTGAAACCATGGCAGACGGACTAAAAACCTATTAAAAAAACCACCGATGAAGGGAATGTGGAAGGGCAGCAACTGTTCGGCGCTGGTTGTGATAACCTCCCAGCCGGACAATTCCAAAAGATTGAGGAGATCGTTTTGCGAAAGCCAATTGCTGGGGGGCTGACGAACAACGGCCCCAATGCTTTGCCCGAGGATCAGCAGCGGATGCCATAGGGTATTCAAGGAAGAAATGTAAAGTCGTGTGCGCGGGTGGGTGGATTTTTGCAGGTTTTCCAGGCATTTTTGAATATCGGTCAGGTAGCCAGTCAGGTAACTGGCCACGATGCAGTCGAACTTTTCCTCCAAACTGGTATCATGCAAGTCGCCCTGGCGAAACTCACAGCCCTGGCTATCCACCTTTGCTTTAGCGATCATATTTTCGCTAATATCAATGCCGAGTCCATGACTGGGTTTAAGCGTTTTGAGCAGCTCGCCCGCACCGCAGCCCCATTCCAAAACAGAAGCGCCTTCCTGGATATGATGGCGGTGCAGATCTGCCAGTTGCCGGTGAAATCCGTGTTGCCAACGGCGTGGGCGGGTATCGTGTTGAGCGACCCAGTCAAAAAATTTACGGTAGTCAAACATGGATGCTTGAATCGGCTAGTTACTGCGGCTGGTGATCTTCAGAATATTTTTGCAGAACGATAATCATCCGCAAAGCACATAATTTCATAACTGCTTGGGGAAAAAGTTTTTCCAGTTTCAGCAGGATTTTCAGGAACCCGGTGGGGATTAATTGCGGTTTACTCAAACCACCGGTCAAGGGGTAGGCGAAAAAATCACGGTATTCCACGGAAACAAGGGTCAATCCCAATTCCCCGAGGGCATTTTCGGTCCATTTTCGATGGGTTCGAAAGATTGCCGTGGCCATACCCATATTCGCGAATTCTGCGTCCCGGCTATTCTCATCCAGGATGTTAAGTTTAAATGGGGGCGCCAGTTCGGCTGGCCGAATCGGCTCGTGATGAAAGAGCCGATAAAAAACCTGACCGAAAGGAGTGGCGGCAGGTTCGCATAGCAAGACCCGCCCTCCGGGATTGAGTACCCGTGCTGCGCTTCGAAAAAAATCAAAGGGTCGACGCAGGTGATGCAGGACATCCGTTGCCATGAGATTTTCCCATTGCCGATCGGCTTCCTCAAGCTCATAGCAGGAAACAGCCAAATCGACATAAGGCGTCTTTTCGATATCGCTGGTTACGACTGAGGGGTAAAAGCTCTTGATTGTCCCTATGCCGGAACCGAGGTCCAGGGTGGAGCCGTTGATGGCCTTCTGCAAAAGGCCATCAAAAAGGCTGCAATAGTAAACCTGGACGGCGGGGGACCGTTCCCATTTGGCCCGGCTTTGACGCAAAAGTCTCAAGTCGTAGGTGACTTCACTCACAGCCTTTTCCTTAATCCGGTTGTAATTCGAACGCCTCGGATTCGACTTCTTCCGACACTGCAGATTCACTTTCATCCTTTGCTTTGGCATCTTCGGGAGTGTTTTTTTCCTTGAGGCCGGTGGAGGAATCATCCTTGGGATAAAACCTGACGATGCGGGCCAACTGAAGGGGTATGAGGCGCTCTTCCATTACTGTTTCGTATTCGAACTCGGGGCCCAGATCGTATCTTTCATCAACTTTCAACTCGCCGGTTTCGCCATCTACATTGACCAGTTGGTAAGCATAAAAAGCGGTGTAATTGTGGTGCAGGATATGCCTGCGAATGGTTTCAGGGTCATGCGCTACCTGGCCGACGACGGCCGATGATATGCCATAGACTACGGGCAGAATCGCGCTGCGGGATGTAAAAAAGTAATCCTTGGCTGGGTGCTGGCGGAAAAACGTCAAAATGAGATTCACTTCGGTTGCCGGGGTATAGCGTCCGGCGTATCTATGGTTGGATGCCACCGGAATGGTCACAAAAATTATGAATAACAGCGAAACTCCAATAAGGTAATTGAGGGTGTCCCGTTTTTTCTGGAGAACGTAAAAAGTTCCCGCAGAGAGGAGGACAAAGAGGGCTATTATGCCAATCCCCGAGCGGATAAAGGCTTTTAAGTCCAGGTCCATGAGATGAAACCAGGCAGAGTAACCAAACAGCCCGCAAACCGTAAGGAGGAAAGGCCCTGGCCACTTTTCAAGGGCGACCGGCGAAATGATCGCGGCAAAAAGGAGCAGAGGCAGACAGAATCGGCTGGCCACCGGATCGGTCAGATGGCTCCAGTGATAACACATAATAAGGGCGAAGGAGGCCAAAACCGACAATAAAAAGAGGGAAAGGATCAGGTTTCGAGGATCGGTTTGAGCGAAACGCCGCAGACGAGGCAGGGAATAGGTCAGGTAAAAAACCAGGCCCACCAAGCCGAAACCGGAAAGGAGAAGAGAGTTAGAGTTTGTTTGGCCGTAGTGGAATAAGTATTCGGCGGCATCGGCCAGGTTTTCACCCATGAAATCGACTCCGAATATATGATCCTTTCCGGTGTCTTTGAGTTGCCAAAACCCCACTTTGGTAATGGAAACAAAAAATTGCATGGGGATACATACCAGTAAAAATGGGGCAAACACCACGGGCCATGGCAGGAGAGGTTTCCCGATTTTCTGCCAGCCAAGCAGGACGATAATTCCGATCGGAATAACAAAAACAACTGATTCATAGCGGGTTTGAGAGAGAAGCAGGCCAGCGTAAACAAAGGCAGTCAGGGAGGCGTTGTCGAGCTTGTTAAGATACCGGCAAGCCAGCAGCATGACAGTCAAGATCATGACCAGATTCAGAATTTCGAAGTGGCCGCCGGTGGCATTTTGGGCCAGCAATGGAAAGCTGGTTAAAAGCAGCAGGCTGAGGATTCCGCCACGAACGCTGGTCAGTCTGCGGCTCCATGTATAAACCAGTGTCAACAGCAAAGGAGTCAACAGTATGTTCAGGATGAAGGTATTTGCTGGGCGGTAACCGGTCAGGTCATGCAACAGCGAAATGAGAAAGGGGTGAAAAAATGGTCTTTTGTCGAGATAACCTTGGATTATACGGAAACTGCCTTCGTAATCGTTGGCCATGTATGGCACCAAAACCGTTTTCTCAAAATGCATCGTCATAGAGGTACCAAGGAGGATCACCTCATCCATAACTACTTTAAAACCAAAGGGTTCTGGTAAAAAAAGAAATACTGTGCACCCGGCTATGACGAGGCCGGACAACGGAAAACTCCATTGCCACCGGATTAATTGCGGCCATCGATCCTGAAGCTTGAATAGTGAAAAAACAAATAAAGTAAAAGTGGTAAATAGAATCGGGTAACCCGCGTAGGTGACAAAATTGGAAGCCCAAAAAGAGCTCAGCGCAAAAAAACTGAACCAGAGGGAGAGGATTACGGAAAGGGCGAAAACTATCAGTCTCATTTGCCAGGATTTATTACAGGGGTGGAAAGATTCCTTAGGCGGCAATAGCAGTTGCGTTGGCAGCAACCTGCTTAAAAAAAAGCCGCCTTCCTTTTGTAAACAAAGGGAAGGCGGCTTGTGAAGTGTTAAGAGTTAAATTTAGAAGTTGTAATTGATGACACGGCCGTTGACTGTGGCCTGAAGTTGAGTCGTGTTCGTGCCGAGGGTTATCGCCGTGTAGGATTCATCCGCTACCTTATCCAGTGTGCTGATGTGCAAACCGACGCCTACGATATTTGTGAAACCAACCGTCGATACACCTTCGTCGAGCATGTATTGCTGCGCGGCGGAAGCATATTGGCGAAGGTTGTTCGTTACCGCTTTATCCTGAGAAGTGGCGCGAACTTTATTGAAGGCCGGAATAGCCATGGCGGCCAGAAGGCCGATGATGACTACCACGATCATAATTTCCACCAAGGTAAAACCCTTTTTGGCAGTTTTATTAATCATATTATATTCTCCTTTTATTGTTATTTTTCTTATAGGTAATGCTCTCAACTAATAATATTGAGAGTTTTTCATTAAAGATATATTTCTCGATTTGCCAAGCAAAAAATTTCAAAAAATTGGCTTTTTAGGGTGACCGGGCGCTATAAATATAAGATTTTACAGTATTTTTACCATTAATGAAAGCCTATCAAGCCTCAAAATCCGGTAAATGTAATGGCATTGGCCGGGGCCGGTTTCCTTAAGCGGCGCTTTCCAAGGCGGTCCGATCTCTCTTTGACCCTCTTCCGGTAATCATGCTCTGCATGAATCAACCCGATACCTTGACAATGCTACCCCCTGCCGCAACCAACGTGGAATGATCAAGTTCCAGAGATTCCCACCGCCTTGGCAAAAATCATTTTACCTCCGGCCGACGGCAGGACGCTCTGCACTTCGATCCTGACATGTTGGCCGAGAAGGTTTTGGCCTTCGTTGACCACCACCATGGAACCGTCGTTGAGAAATCCGACCGCCTGGCCCGGTTCTTTGCCGGGTTTGACCAATTCTACTTCGAGGGTCTCCCCGATATTCAACTCGGGATTCAAAGCCCGGGCCAGTGAACTGAGGTTGAGCCACTCCACATTGTTGAATTCGGCCAGTTGGGCCAGGTTGTAATCGGTGGTCATGATCCGGGCCTTGAGGGAATTTGCCAGAAAAATCAGTTTGGCGTCAACATTTTGCCCCCGGGAGACATCGCTTTCGTGGATGCGCAAATCGAGGTGAGTCATCTTACGCAGTTTATTGAGGGTTTCCAGGCCCTTGCGTCCTTTGCTCTGTCGCTGAGGGTCCGGAGAATCGGCAATTCGTTGCAATTCGTTGAGGATGAAACGGGGTATCACGATGCCATATCCGAGAAATTTGCTGGCGCAGATGCCGGAAATCCTTCCGTCGATGAGAATGCTGGTGTCGAGGACAACCAAGGGGACGTCCACTCCATGAGGGACAAAGCGAATATAAGGAATTACCAGGTTGAATTCATCACGCCCCCGCATGGCGATGACGGCGCCCAGATACATCATGATGACAAAAAGGGCCATCCTTACCAGGTACAACGTATCGGGATCACCGCTTTCAAACAGGGGGGATTCTGAAACAAAGTAGGCGATCAGCCAACCCACAAATAGGCCGAAAGTCATGGCGGTAAGACCACGCAGGGAAAACCCCTTTAAAAATATGTCCACCAGGACCACCAGGACTCCGATACTGAGTCCAGTGAACAATACCAGGTAGAGGGAGTCCTCCCAGTCTTTGATCGAATACCACACCAGCCAACTGCCCAGAAAGCAGATCAACAAAAAGAAAATCCGGATGGTTACGATTGTTTTGTTCATGTCTTTACAAAGGTGACGTCCGGCTAGAGTGGTGAGTTCCGAAAAATATCAAACCACAAGACGGTACATGTTAAAGATATAATAAATATAGGGCCGAAAATTTTTTTTATTAAAACAAAATAGGGCTGAAATCTGGAATAATAAATAACAAAGACCGCTTTCAGGAATCTTATCCTGCCACCCAAAATAGAACCAACGGCAGGAGGATAAAAACGGCCATAATCACATAGAGGATGAGGATATGCTTATGAGCACGTTTCTGGATGGCGCTTTCAGGTTCTTCGTTCATGTTATCAGTAATCGGGGGAGGAAACCGTATCCGGACAAAGATCTCTTCGGTTTGATTGGAAATTTATCCAATGTAAGCATTAAGGCTTATAATACTGGCATTGTAAAGCTTTTGCGGGACATGAAATTGGCCGAAGAGAATGATAAATAAAACTCCTGATGAGGCTTGATATGGGGAACCTCAGTTGTATTAAAATTCGATTATGCGCCAGGGTGGTTGGTAATTTCTCGACATAGGGGACAGGGACTCTTTCTACTTGGTAGATTGTGTTCAAGCAGATCACCATTCTCGCGCCAGGGTTGTTGGGCGCTTCTTTGGCTACCGCGGTAAAAGACCGGCAGTTGGCTGACCGCAATGTCATCTGGGCCCGCCGGGCGGAAACCCGTGTGGCCTGCTCGGACCAATCCTGGTGCGATCATGTGACCGACTCCCTGGAGGAGGCTGTGGGCGAGGCCGATCTGGTGGTTGTTTGTAGTCCGGTGGAAACCATACACCCGCTGGTTGTGAGAATCTCACCTCACTTAAAAAAAGGAGCGTTGGTGACGGATGTCGGCAGCACCAAGAGCCTGATTACACGGTACTGCCATACTGTTATTCCCTTGGGCAGGCAATTCGTCGGTTCCCATCCCATGGCCGGTTCTGAAAAAAGCGGCATGGCTCACGCCCGCAAGGACCTCTTTTGCGGGAAAACCTGCTTTATCACCCCGCTCGTCGATACCGATGAAAAAGCCGTCGAAGCCATTCTGCGATTCTGGAAAGAGCTGGATATGGAAGTGGCCACGGTTTCCCCTGAAAGGCATGACGAAATTGTTGCGCATATCAGTCATCTGCCTCATGTGCTGGCCTCCGTTCTTTGTTCTTTTCTGTCCACCAAGGATTCCAGTTGGGGGAATTTTGCCGGTGACGGCCTGCGCGATACCACGAGAGTTGCGGGCGGCGGAGCCGCCATCTGGAAGTCGATAATTGAGCAGAACAGGGAGGAGATCGTACGAGCCATAAGCCAGTTTGAAAACGAGCTGCAGTCCCTTAAATCAGCCATCGCCAATAGTCAAAGCTTCGATATTCTCAACCATCTGAAACGTGGCAAAGCCTACCGCGACCGCCTTCGTTCCTCTCAATAGAAAGAGTTAACAGATTCCCAGTAAGGAACCTTCCTTTCTTTGCTGTGAAAAAGCTTGGAATTATTGGGGAAATCCTGTATATGATTCATATAGGGTTAATTACGTACTCAATCAACATGGACATGGGTTGAGCTTGATTCTACCCTACCTGTTGTAGCGGTTAAACCTCAAAGACTCTGATACATGATGCAAAGGAACTTACCCCTGGGCAATTTTCTATTAATCCTATTGGCCACATTCTTTGTTCGCCTTGAACCATTGCAAGCGGCCACCTTTACCGTCGATACAACGGTTGACACGGTGGACGTCATACCGGGCGACGGGAGCGCATTGGATGCCGGGGGAGCCACTTCCCTGCGGGCCGCAATTATGGAAGCCAATGCCCTCGCGGGCGACGATGTGGTAATTTTACCGAAAGGTATTTTTACTTTGAGCCTTGTGGGGACTCTCGAAGATGCAGCGGCCACAGGGGACCTGGATTTAACGGCCAATATCACTATCCAAGGAGATGGGGACGGCAGAACCATCATCCATGGCGCCGGGTTGGACCGTGTTTTCCACGTCATAAACAGTGCCAGCGCCGAATTCGAGGATGTCATCATAACCGGCGGAAGCGTTACCGGAGGTAATGGCGGCGGTATTTACAATGCCGGAGGCTCAGTCTCACTGCTTCAGGTCACGGTAGGGGAAAATCAGGCGGATAATGGAGGCGGCATCGCCAACGATGACGGCGATCTCACTTTGACCGACAGCTTTCTTTTTGGGAATTCGGCTCAAATTCTTCATGGCGGGGGCATATACAGCAGCGGTGGTTTTTTAGGCGTAACCGGAAGCGTGCTGGCGGGAAATTTTGCCCAGCAGAACGGCGGCGGCATCTTTAACGAACTGGGTCCGATGGATATTTCGATGAGCAGTCTCTTGGGTAATGTTGCTTTTATGAACGGCGGTGGAGTCTATACCACCAATAATAGCGAATCCTCAGTTTTAATCGAAGACAGTGAAATTGCCGGAAATTTTTCTTCTGCTACCGGAGGCGGCATCTATGTAGAAAACGATTTCGTGGAAGTCCAAAACAGCATTGTCTCAGGCAATGAATCGACCCATGGGGGCGGCATCGAAAACCGGGGAAACCTCTCCATTTCCAATAGCGAAATTTTACGAAACCTTGCTATCGACCGGGGCGGAGCGATCGAAAACCGGGACGGTTTGCTGAATGTCTCGAGCAGCAATATTTCCCATAATTTTGCCGAATTGGACGGCGGGGCCATTGAAAACACGACCGGCGGCCCGGCTGTGATGAGCGAAATCACCATAACCGACAGCACCTTCGCCGACAACTATGCGGACGGCAGCGGGGGTGCCATCAACAACAAGTTTGGCATTGTGTTTATTATCGGCAGTTCTTTCCAGGAAAACTTTGCCGGCCTCAATGGAGGCGCCATCAATAATTCGGCCGAATTAGGGGCCGCCGATCTCGATATCGACCGAAGCTCATTTTCGGGCAACGGCGCAGGTGATTCGGGAGGAGTCATTTATAATCGTGCCGGTTTTGACGATTTTGGCTCCGGCACACCGGAAGATCGTGGTTTTGCCTTGATAACGAATTCCACCTTATTCGGCAACACCGCGGGGCTCAGCGGTGGTGGCATTTTCAATGATCTGACCGGCGATTTAACGGTTGAACACAGCACCATCGTGGGTAATAACGCCGTGGACGAGGATGGCATCCCGGGGCTTGGCGGCGGCATCGCTAATTTGAAAGACACCGCAGCCCTCTCACACAATGTGATAACCGATAACTTCGAGGGTCCTCCCGACGATCCATTTTTAAACGACCTTGCTTCGATTCAAACCCTTAATGAAGTGGGCGTTACGGTAGCGGAGGGTATCTTCGATAGCGGCAGCACCTACAACCTGGTCGGCGTGGACACCGGTTTCACAGGATTTTCTGATGGCAACGGCAATAACAACCAGATCGGGATTCTGGCTGCCCCGCTTGACCCGGGACTGAGCCCCCCGGTTTTTAACCAAGCGGGCACCATCGGCCTTGTTCCTCTTCCCGGAGGCCTCGCCTTCAATGGCGGCGATCCGACCTTTACCTCTTCGGACAGCGACCAGGCTGGCGGCCCCCGAGTGGTCAATTCCATTGTGGATATCGGCGCAATCGAGACCCAGGCTCTTATCGGCGACTTCGTCTGGTTCGACGCTGACGGCGATGGCCTGCAAGACCCGGACGAGGAGGGCGTACCCGGCATATCCATCCAGATCGACCTTGGAGAAGGGAGCATCATCGAAACCGTGTCCGATGAAAATGGGTTTTATCTATTCAATCTCTCGGCGGACACTTATACGCTGCAATTTTTCATCAGAGACGGGCTCGCCTTCACCACTCCAAATGCTTCCAATAACGACACCAACTCCGACGTTGTTCTCACTGGGAATCCTCTGATAGGAGAAACATCGCCCATAACGGTGGCCTTGGGCGATTTCAGGGATGATATCGACGGCGGCATAATCCGCAGCGGCTTCGCCAGCCCGTCCGATCCGTTCCTGGTAACGACTTTCGATGACAACGGCAACCGGGAAGATGATGATATCAGCCTGCGCGAAGCGGTCGATTTATCCAATATCATACCGGGGCCCAATACAATCCTTTTACCCGTTTCTTCGGATTATGAACTGCCGCTAGGGGCTCTCTTTGTGGCCCCGGGGCGGGGCGCATTGACCATTGAGCCCGATGACGAAGGCGATGCGGTCCTGGTCGGCAGTGGTGAAGACCGCCTCCTGGTCAATGCCGGGGAAGAAACCACGCTCAACGGGTTGATTCTGATGGGAGGGCGGGGCGTCCTTTTGGATGATGGCGGCGCCTTGGCCAACATTGGCGGCGGCTATCTCATCTTGAACAATTGCTTTTTGGAAGACAATACCTCTCCGCAAAGTGGCGGAGCCATTGTCAATAATTCCGGAAATCTGGAAATTAATGACAGCACCTTCATCAACAATTCGGCCGAAGATTCCGGCGGAGCAATCGCCAATTTCGACCAACTGCATGTATCACATAGCTTTTTCGATGCTAATTTTTCTGATGGAGGGAGTGGCGGCGCGGTTTACAATGACCTTGGAACCGCTACCTTCGAGTACACCGATTTCGTGGGTAATTTCAGTGACATTGCCGATGGCGGCGCGGTTTTTGGATTTGAAAGCGATTTGACCTTCACGGATTGCGATTTTATCCAAAACAACGTTTTTGAGGGCAGCCCTGGAGGACACGGCGGCGCCGTTTACATAGAGGCGGGCAATCTGCACATAACCCTTTCTCTTTTTGAGAAAAATTTCAGCCAGAACAATCAGGGCGGGGCCGTTTATGCCGAGAATAGCACCACTACTTTGGAAGACTGCAACTTAATCAATAATTACGCCAACAACGAAGGCGGCGCCATCTACGCTTTCCAGGGCAACCTTGAATTATTCCGCTCCACAGTAAGCTTCAACAACAGCCACAGCGAGGAAGGCGGAGGGATTTTTACTGATCAATCAACCGTTATCTTAGACGATTGCGTCCTGGACGGCAACATCACAAATCATGAAGGCGGGGCCATCTTCAGCCAAAACGGCAGCCTGACGATTCTCCATAGCCATTTATCCGATAATGTCAGTTTCGACTACGACGGCGGAGGGATTAACAGCATTAACCAGCCGCTTAGAGTCGAAAACAGTACCTTCGACAATAACTTCAGCGACGACGATGGCGGTGCCATCTATCATAGTAATGGCAGCCTCGTAGTAATAGACAGTTCCTTCACCGGAAATAATAGCAGTGACGACGGAGGCGCCATTTTTCACTTTATTGGACCCATGATGGTGCAGAATTCCGATTTTACGGGCAATATTTCCTTTTGGGACGATGGGGGCGCCATCGGGAGTCTTAATGGTGAGGTGGAAATAATCGACAGTTTCTTCACCGCCAACCAGGCTTACGACGAAGGCGGCGCCGTAGATAATTTCAATGGTTCCCTCATCATACAAAACACCACTTTTTCCGACAACTACACAACTGAAGATGAAGGTGGGGCGATCAATCATTCTACGGGCGAATTTCACTTCACTCTTTGCACTTTCACCAACAACAACACAACGGATTGGGGTGGAGCGGTTTATACCTTTGGTTCCAATGGGTTCATTGAGGATTGTTTTTTCTCGGAAAATTCTTCTCTCGATTGGAATGGAGGCGCCCTTTACATTTTCGAGGGGACGGTTACTTTAGAGACTTGTGTCTTTGAGAATAACTTCGCCGAGGACCAAGGTGGGGCGATTTATTTTCGGGTCAACTTAGGCAATCCCAACCAGCACTCACTGACCCTGGAAAATTGTTCCTTTAGCGGCAATTCCTCACTCCAGAACGAGGGCGGCGCCATCTACAACTCTGAAGGAATACTCGATATCTGGGACAGCGAATTCTTGAACAACTTCGCTTTTTACGATGGCGGGGCCATTTACACCAGCAAAGGGGAGGTTAACATCGTGGGATCTGGTCTCCGCGATAATCGCACGGTTCATGACGGCGGTGCCATCGCCACCGGCGGCGGCGCCCCGAGCGCCTTGAGCAATATCTTTATTGTGGATAGTTATTTTACGGGAAATCTCGCCGATAGTGATGCCGGAGCCATCTACAATGATGGCAATATGTTTGTAGCGGACACTTTGTTTGAATTAAACACGGCCTTCGAGGACGGGGGAGCCATCCACAACGGGGGAACGGGCGATGTTCAATTTGAAAACAGCTTCTTTCTGAGCAACAAGGCAACGGGCTGGGGCGGCGCAGTGTCTGAAAGCGGTAGTGGGCAGCTTACCTTTACCGATTGCCTTTTCGAACACAACGCCGTCAATGGCGAAGGTGGTGTGCTCAACAACCACGGATTGAATACGGTGCTTTTTGCAAACAGCACCCTGGCCTCCAACAGCGCCCTTGACGATGGCGGGGCAATCTGGATGAACCAGGGCAGCGTGACCCTTCTCAACAGCACCTTGAGCGGCAATACCGCCACCACCGGAGAAGGCGGAGCGATCTTCATCTCCGATAATTCGGGCAGCAACAGCGCCTCCGTTGCATTAATTGAACACTCTACCATCGTTGACAATAATTCCGATGGACTCGGCGGAGGCATTTTTTCCGGGGGAAGCGCTTTTGCGCCGCCGCTCCCGCTGGAAATTAACCACAGCATTATCGCAGGCAATTTCAGCAATTCGTCCGACGAGGATGATCTTGGCGCAAGAAACACTATCGTAATGGCTTTTTACAACCTCATCGGTAATCCCACTGGCCACATCCTTTTTGGCGTCGGAGCCGATACTAACCTTGTCGGCACTAATACCAACCCGCTCGATCCGCTGTTGGGGCCGCTGGATGACAACGGGGGATTTACCCCGACCCATGTTCCCCTTTTCGGCAGCCCGGCCGTCGACGCAGGAGATGCGACCATCTCCATCTTTCCACTTAACGACCAGCGCGGATTCAACCGTCTGACGGGAGTGATTGACATCGGCTCGGTGGAAGCCCCTACCACGGCTGACATCGATGGCCCTTACTCGGTCGATGAGGATCTGAGCCTGACCTTGAACGGCTCCGGCACTCCTCGCGAAAGCAGCGGTGTCCTCAGCTTTGCCTGGGATCTCGATAATGATGGTCAATACGATGACGCCACCGGAACATCTCCGGTTTTTACCTGGGACAATCTTACCGGAACCGGAGGGTTCAACTTAACTGACGGAGACCATATCATCGGCCTACAGGTGACAGATGTCGGGACGGTCACAATAATTGCCACCCAGACGACCACCCTGACCATCAACTTCTTCGACCTGGAAGTCTGGCGCAGACGGTTCTTCACAATGGCAGAATTGGCCGATACGAAATCTGAGGATCCCATCTGGGGGAATTTTGCGAATCCGGATAATGATCGTTTTTCCAATTTGCTGGAATTTTTCATGGCCCTTAATCCGCTGGTAAAAGATGACGATGGTCTTTTGGAGGTAAACGCCTCGGATACTGAACTCACTTTTCGATACCGCAGAGCCAAAAATACGGGTAACTATGTGGGATTTGTGGAATGGTCCACCGACTTGATTAACTGGTCTAACACAGGCGTTACCGAACAGGTACTGGTCGGGCCTCTGGTGGCGGAGGATTACAATATGATTCAGGCCACAATACCGCTGTCAGGGGAAACGGAAATGTTTGTCCGCCTGATTGTTTCACTCGATTAGATTCATTAACCTTATTTGAATTTGAAGTGTTTACCGCGGGAGCTTTTTTGCGGAAACCTTTCTTTCGTTGATGGATTCACTTCCCATAATTCCCTTTGCGCATAAAGTTGATGGCAGCGTCCGGTTGCCTGGTTCCAAGAGTATTACCAACCGGGCGCTTCTGCTTGCTGCACTCAATTCCGGGCGGGTTATGCTGGAAAATGCCCTCTTCAGCCGGGATACCCGCATCCTGATCCAGGCCCTGCAAACCCTCGGCTTTCCGGTCGATGCGGAAGAAGAAAATGCCCGTATTTCAGTTGAAGGCCAGGGGGGGGCGATTCCGGTTGAGGCGGCCACAATCGATGTCGGCAATGCCGGCACCGCAGCCCGATTCCTGACCGCTTTTCTTTGTCTCAAAAAAGGCGGCTATTACTGCCTCGACGGCGATGTCGCCATGCGCGAGCGTCCCATGGGCGGGCTCCTTGAGGCCTTGGCAGGTCAAGGCGCGAAAATCGAATATCAGGGCCGGTCGGGACATTTCCCATTTTCTCTTTCCACAAGTGGATTGCCGGGGGGCAGTATCAAGGTGGATGCGACTGCCAGCAGCCAGATATTGTCTGCATTGCTCATGGTGGCGCCACTGGCTCGCAATGATACCCGTTTGCGGTTGAAAGGAAATACCGTTTCACGGCCTTTCGTCGAAATGACGGTCCGGATGATTGAGCAATTGGGCTACCGTTTTTCACGGGATGGAGATAGTTTTTCTATCGGGGGCAGTCAGACTCCGGCATTTGCACATTCAGAATACCTCATCGAACCCGATGCCACCGCCGCGAGCTACTTTCTCGCTCTCCCACTGGCGGTTGGAGGGAAAATTGTGGTCAAAGACCTTGGCAAAGAGGATTTCCTACAGGGCGATATCCGGTTCAAGGAGATATTAACCCGTACTGGTCTTACCATCGCATCGGAAGCGGGGGACCTGGTGGCATCTCATCAACTTGGTGCGTCCACACCCGGGGTGGAGGCGGACTTCAATGCCATCTCGGACACCTTTCTCACCTTGGCCGCCATTGCGCCGTTACTGGACGGTAATACACGAATAACGGGCATCGGGCATACTCGGTTGCAGGAGACCGACCGTATTTCTGCCATGGCCAGGGAGTTGAAAAAACTGGGCCAAGGAGTGGTGGAAAGGGAGGACGCCCTGGAGATACATCCCGATCGGAAGGCGCTATTGGAAAAAGCCCAGGAGGGTGTTTGCATCGAAACCTACGATGATCATCGTATTGCCATGAGTTTCGGAACTCTTGGTTGCGCCGATATTTTAGGGAATGGAAAAAGTTGGCTAAAACTGGAGAATCCTAGTTGCGTGGATAAAACATTCCCCCATTTTTTCCGAATACTGGACAGTCTTAGACTGAAAACGAACTGAATTTACCTATGAGTGAAAATAAATTTTTTGTGATCGCCGTGGATGGTGGGGCGGCTTCGGGAAAATCGACCACCTCCCGCGCTTTAGCCGAACGGCTCAACCTTCTCCATGTTGACACCGGAACGCACTATCGTGCCCTGACGCTGCTCTTCCTGAACTTGCGGGGGAAGCAAACCGGAGATAACTCAATTGCCGATTTTCTCGGTAAGATCGAACTTGAAACCAGCCTGTCCGGACGCGCTGCCTTGTTGAAAATCAACGGGCGCGTTCCCGCCGATGGGGAATTGCGCAGCCCGGAAGTCAACGCCATGGTCTCACATTTAGCCGCCATGCCGAAATTGCGGGAATTGCTCAAAAGCTACCAGCGCAGCTTGCCTGAAATTGCCCGCCAAAACGGGTTTGCCGGTTTGGTTATGGAAGGCAGGGATATCGGAACGGTTATTTTTCCCAACGCCGATTTAAAATTTTTTCTCCAGGCGGATGTAAAAACCCGGGTTAAGAGACGAGCCGATGAAGGGTTGCAGGACTCGATTGCCAAACGCGACAAAATTGATTCCAGCCGAAAAACCGCTCCCCTGGCCTGTGCCGAGGATGCGGAAATCATCGATAACTCCGACCTGACTCCAGAGGAGGTTGTGGACCGAATTTGCGCCTTTATCGAAAATGGAGCGGGTTCATAATTCGCTTTTCCAGTTAACTCTTGACTTCGAGCTTGGCGCTTAAAACCTTCCCCTTCATGCAATTAGTATGCCTTGATCTGGAGGGTGTCCTCCTTCCTGAAATCTGGATTGCGGTGGCCCGAAAAACCGGTTTAAAGGAACTGGAACGCACCACCCGGGATGAGCCGGATTATGACAAACTGATGCGATACCGGCTCGATATTCTGGACCGGGAGGGCATCGGAATTGGCGAAATCCGCGAAGTAATTGGCACTCTCGATCCTCTCCCCGGCGCGGTCGAGTTTGCCGAGTGGCTCAAGTCCTGCGTTCCTCTCATCGTTTTGTCGGACACTTTTTCACAGTTTGCCGAACCCCTCATGGCCAAGTTGGGGTATCCCGCCCTTTTTTGCCATCAATTGATTCTGGGAGCCAGCGGCACGATCGACGACTACAAATTGCGGCTGGACGATCAAAAGAAAAAATCGGTCAACGCATTCCAAAACCTCAATTTCGAGGTCATCGCGGCGGGAGATTCCTACAACGACCTGACCATGCTGCAGCAGGCCGATCAGGGTATCCTTTTTCGGCCACCCGAAAAGATGAAATCTGAATACCCCGACTTTCCTGTGGCGGAGGATCACGCAAGCCTGCGCGAAAACATCGAGAAATTGCTTCGGTAGCTGGGTTTCTTTTTACTTTTTAGCGTTGCACGGGCGCTCCGGCCACTCCCACTGCTATCTTCCAGACGGTACCGGATCTGGTCGATGTGACATAGACGGAGTGCCGGTCGAACTCTTCCTGGCCGAAAGCGATACTCGCCGCGCCTGGGACTTTTTCCGCTATGAGCATTGAGTCGCCCGTTTTAGGGTCGATGCGCCAGATTCTTCCGGGTCCGTTTTCGGCCACATAAATCCTGCCCCGTTCATCCATGGCAAGGCCGTCGTGACCGCCTTCGCCCGGTGTCGCCACCACCACGGGGTCACCGATCGGTTCGCCCGACTCATCAAGGTCAAACCGCCAAACGCGATTGTCCGGCACGATTGGGTGGATTTGCTGAAAAATCTGCGCGACAAAAAGGGAACGGCCATCGAGCGAAAAAACCATCCCGTTGGGGTGCTTGACCCGGTCGGTGAAGAGACGCACCCGGCCATCTGTCGCGACGAGGTAGATGTTGTCGACCCCATCATCCGAAACGAGGAAGGAGCCGTCTTTTCTCAAAAGAATGAAATTGGGATCGGCGATACCCTTGGCCAGAACGCGCTTTTCTCCTTCCGGTGTAATTCGCCAGACGATTCCGTCGTCGTTTTCACCATGCCTGAAAATATTAGTCGGGCCGAAGTCGGCGTAGAGGATGTCGCGTTCCCCGATGGGCGCCAGGCCCAGATTCGAATGGAGATCGACTACCTTGCGAACCGACCCGTCGGGAGAAATCTCATTCAGAGCCCGATTACCGGAGACAAACAACCGTCCTTCCCCGTTAAAGGCGATACCTTCTGAACGCTCGAACACATCTTCGACAAAAACCTTTGCGGGCACGGGAAATACCGTTGCGGGATCTCCATCGTCATTTCCAGTTCCTTTTGCAGGAGCGGACACCGCCGCCAGTGTGAGAACTAAAAGGCAAACAAAAGTAGATAGTCTGGTGTAAACTGCTTCCATTTATAATCGATAGGTTCTAATTCATGGTAGTATTGGAGCATCAGTTCACCTCGGCACCCCAGATTCACTCAATCACCTGAAATGAGTAAAGCGCCGCCCGGGTTAAATGAAAACGCAACCGAACCACGCTGCCCTTAAGGTTTGAGAGCGGTTTTGACCATTGGGGGGAGAGGCGCAAGTCGTCCACTTTGCGAAAAACGGCTGCCGCCCGTCCGCTGTATCCGGCCATCGGTTTTCCGTTCTCATCCAGAACCTCAACCGACATTTCGCCCTGGGAGGCGTCCACATTGATCAGGAGGCGGTCGCCTTCGAGCCGGAATGGCTTTGTCAGGAGGACAGCCGGTTTTTCTCCTGCTTGCAGGGAAACGAAGCCATCCAGGCGTAGAGTGGCTACGCCAATGGCCTGATCCCGTGGAAAGGTGACCTTTTTGGTCCCATGGCGTTCATTTGCGCCGCCGTAGTAGAGCCAATGCCGGTCGTTATGTGTAACTATGGTGGAGGAAGGCAGAATGATGTCTTTATCAAACGCACCATCGCCACCGCGTGGAATGATCGGCTTTTCAGCATACACCCAGGATAAGTCCCAATCGTCCCCATCCCGGCTGGTGGCGATATAGAAGTTCATGATATCCCTTTCGTGGCGCTTGATCAAGTCGGTGGGACCTTCACTGACATCAAGAGGCCACTCGAAGACCGACATCAATCCGAAATGCACACCACAATAGATCCAGTCCGTCAGCCCATAGACTTGGCGGCGATCACTTTCACTTTTTCCCTCCCGGTCGAACATCCACTCGCGTACCGTGGTCCAGTTTGTGGGACCGGCCTTGACGTCGGGATTGACCATTCCGCGGCTGCCTCGTATTTCGCCGGCGCCGCCCATGGCGCCGAAATCGGTGCGTGTGTAGAGCCGATAGGTCCGAGCATCCTCGTCCCAAAGAATCTGGTTGGCGGTATCGGCGGCGCGATACGTCACAGGTTCGCCGTTGTTGTAGGGAGTCCAGTGGATACCGTCCGCCGAATGGGCAATGCCGGCCATCACTCGAGGCGCGTCGTAAGCTGCCTTATAGCGGTGCGCCGGATCGGTCTCATGAGGATCGATGGATACGGCGAAGGAGTGCGCCTCCTCACGGATGCCGGTGACGTCGGCAATCTTCACAAAGTGCAACCCGTCGACCGACTCCGCATATTCATAGCTGCGGCCCTCGGGCGCGTCCCTGCGCGACCACATCTTGAACTTTCCTTCGTCGTGCAGAACGGTTCCATAGAACCAGGTGTCAGTGACTATCGGCAGGCCGTTGTTTTCCTTAACTGGCTGCCCCAAAGTCCGCGTGACGTGTTTTTTCCGGGCGATCACATGGTCGTCAACAAGGAGCTGTTTCTGCAGTCCAATGTCGAGGAGTTGCGCCTCGGCACTGGCGGAAAGGTAAATCGCAAAAAAAGACCAGGCGGTTAATTGAAATATTCTCTTGGCCATTTCAGGTTCAGGCTGCGCGATTGGCGGTAAAACTTCAATAATGAAATAAGAGGAGCGCTTTTCCCATACACTGCCCGTGGCTTCAGCCCTTTAGTCAGCCGGAGTCCGGATCGGTATAGCTGCAAGAAGTCTCAATGGCCCGCCAACCCGCTCTTTCGCAGAAGGAGAGCTCGGGTTCGGCGCTTTGAAAATTCAAAATATGCTTTGTGCAAAAACAGCGAGAACAGATTGACATTGCAAGATGAGCTTTTGAAATAGTAAAACAACATTCTGATATTCGGCCGGTTAAGAATAATAACGCAAAAAATGAAGCAAAAATTCTGCTGAAGAGGCAAAATTTGATTCCTTTTACACCCCCTCAATTACAATAAATTCCTTTATTCTCACGTTTGTAATAGCGTCTTCAGAGGGATCCGTAACAAAGATGGTGAAGGATGCCGTGTTAGAAAAATATTGTTAAGGACAATTAATCAGATTAAGTAAATATCAATAAAGTGTCTCTCGTAATTACATATATCATATTTTATATCCTGAGCATTATTCTATCTGGCGTTTTATTTCCAAAACAAAAATATCTGGGTACGCTAACAAGATCATTTTTGGGATTAAGCATTTTTTTTATATTGATGATACTGTCTGCTGGGGTTGTTAGTCTTCCTACAGAAATATTTTCTTCAGGTAGAAGATTAGAGGTTATAGATATTTTTTTAATAGGTTTTTTTGCTTTTTTGTTTTGGTTTCTTCTGTTTCTAATTTGCTTTATAATTGACACATCCAAATATAAGCGCAATATTTGTGATGTCGAAATTGAGAATCGGTTGATTCGAAAGAAACGGAAAAAAAAGAGGAGAAGATAATGGCGAAAAGCGGGTAATTCAATGCCCCATTATATTTTAAGTTTTGATTTGTAGTGTAATTTAATATCTGACCCGCTCCCATGCATATACCAAGGCGACCAGCAAATAGGCTTCCGGTAGTCACTCAACCTCATTTTGGGCAGCCTGGCGGGTAAGGAATGTCTGCATTGCACAAGTCAATTCCTCTTCCAATTTCTCTGTCTGATCAATTAGGTCGATGGCTGGTGAGGCAGGACGAATATTCAAAGCATCGCTTTCGATGTCGGTCACCGAAATTTCAAGCGAATCCAAACGTATTCCCAAGGGCGGATGTGTGTCCGCGGGGTGACTGATAGTGGAATCGGCGATACCTTCTAAGATGTCGGGCTTTGAGTTTTCAGCAATTAATTCGGAGAACGTTTTACTTAAGTTATGGAATACTTTGCTCTCACTTTTCCGCAAGTCCTCCTCAGCATCTTCAATAAACTTTGTCCATAAGTTTGAATAGACATGGAATTTTACGAGGGCCGATCCAAAGGAGTACTTATCGCTTGCCAAAACACCTACTTTATCGGCAATTATCTCTCGTTTGCGGCTAACTTGTCTTTCCGCGACACTTAGGGAATCCAGGAAAAATCTGAATAGGCCAAGTGCGGGCAATAATGCAAAATACGGCAATTCCTCCCCCTCTTTTCTTAGATTCGCAGACAAAGCATCATAGGTGTCTATGGCACCCTGATAGACCGGGTAGAATCGTTGCGTGTACTCGGAATCAAATCCCTTGAAGTGACCGAGCTCATGACCAATGACTCCGTCAAATTCCTTTGTATTTAAGACGCGCATTAAAGGAAGTGAACAGTAGAGTGTTCGACCTGAGCATTCTTCATTGTCCAAAATAACATCCGATTCGGTAACAAAAAATGATGGATTAATTCCCACGATCACGTTTTCTGGAGGAAGCGCATTTAGTTGGTCCGCGATCTTTTTTATATTATTCCAAAGGCGTGGTGACTCATTACTCGAAAGAACTTTACCAACTAACGTGATGCTTACGGTTCGGATAAGCAAAAAAACATTTCGGGCGATGCGAACAACGCCATAAAGAGCACCGAGGCCAATTACGACGCCAATAAGGATAAGTCCGCGATTGATAAAATAAAAAGCGGTTATAATTAATCCCGCATGCACAATCACGAGACCAATAGTTAGGATTGTGGTAAGATAAAGACCTATTTTGAAAACCCAAAATAAAATACGTTGATTGCCGCGAGCAAGGAATCCTGCAACACCAATGGCTAGGAGAAAAAATAGTCCAAAGCAGGCTGCGCCTACTGAAGTCGCACTCAATAAAGTTAAATTTTTATTTTTACTACAGATTTCGGGAAACGATCTAGGCCAGTCTTGACAAAAGCGATCAAGGGAAACATTCCCAATTCCAGGCTGAATACCTACATCAAGAAACTTCTTCTGTGAAGCAGAACGAAGCTCATTATTTAGGCTTACCTTTACACCCTTGGCGGTTACAAAACTAAACAAGGGAATCACGAGGACTAAGCAGCTACAAAATTGCCATAACTTCATATAGGGAAATATATTGGTAGTCCTAAATCGTTCAGAACAGGAAGCTATCCTTTTCGCTTGCAGTAGTCAATATTGATAATCAAGGACACACCGTAGCAAGGGAAATTCCAATAATTGACGAACCTTAATACCAACTGCTCAGGGTGGTTGTTTACTTCATAAATGAACTGCCCCTAGTATCCAGACACGCCAGCACAAGGTTCCTCCGCCTTCATGTGCTGCCCCTAACGTAACCATATTTTTTAAGAAATAAGCCCTTTAGAGCGGTTTAACTAAATGTAGGTTGATACAGGATGTTCGTTATAGCTGAAGGCGGAAATATATTGTTTTTTTGCCGCCTTCGCTATGACTAACAAAGTCCATGACGTCGCTGATCTGAGTGCCGGTGCGCGGAGCGGCCATACTGTAGCCCCTGACCCATGCATCTTCATAACCGCGCAGGTCCAATTGTATTGGCTCCCCTAGACTTCTACCATTATCACCCGCAGGATAAAGAAGTCCACTGGAGCCCAGAATATAGAAACTGCCGCGGGCATTTTGCAAGATGCTGCAATACCTTCCAATTTCTTCAGGCAATGTTTGTTGGTAAAGTTTTTCGCCTTTAAGAGAAATTATTATATGACGATTCTGGTCTTTGCCGTTCGTGCTTTCGCCTTTGACTTGATAAAGAATATGGACGCGAGATTGCGTGTCGATATAGACGTCGTTCATGGCGGCACATTTGACCAGAGGGAAATGCTCGGTTGGCGGCTCTTCCACTGTCAACCGCTCCTTCAATGGGCGCGTTAGCGGCTCCGGGCTATACCAATAACGAAATGCATTGAAAATCCAGTTGCCACCACCCTCAGGCCGTTCATAACCCAACCGGTCCCACTCCACATCCCGATTTGAAACGAGCGCAATACCGCCCCCGATTTGAGGGAATACAAAGGTGTAGCAATAGCGAAAATCGATATCGGTCTGCCGGCTGACCCAGTGAGTTTGCGGAGGATCGGATTTGGCCCAATCTGCAGCCAAAGCATCGTAATAGGCCCAGCGAAATGTGCCGGGAACGCCGCCATCGCCGAAATCCGACAATACACAGATATTACCCTGGGCGTCGATACCTGCAGAACCATAGGGCCAGTTTGTCGGGCTCAAACCGGGAATATAATTGGGAGTCATTTCGACTTTGCCATTTTCCGGTTTTCCCGACCAGATGGTCGCCCTCTTATGGGGCCATCCAATCACATGGAGGGTGCCGTCGGGCGAGGCCAGCAGGTTAACCGGCTCGCGACCTGAAATGCCCCCTGCTATGATTTCCCATACACCCTTGTTTCGCCATGCAAGCCGCCATTGGCGAAGCAATTCACTTTGTCCTGGAACCGTATAAGCGGTAAACACCCCTTCGGAGGTCCGGACGATTCGACAAAAGTGGTCTCCCCATGCGTTACCTCCATCGCCCACTGCCGCATTTTCAGTAACGATATCGAATTCAACGATATGAGGTATTTCCTCCCCCCTAGTTGGATCAGGAAAAAACCGGACAATAAGAAAAACAGGATCCCTTTCATAACAATCTAACACCCACCGGATTTATTGGAACTGATTTCAAATACGCAGATGAACGATGTTTGAGATGCACTGGAAAAAGGGCAAATAGAAAACTTAGAGGCGTTCTAAAACTTGATCATTTCCCATCGCAAACGCCTGTTCAGCGTAATCTGCGATTTTGAGATAGGTTCTACTTAAAACTCAGATTACGATGATGAACTCAGATTAGGGGATGGGAGAGGAATTGGGGAAATGGAAGATATTTTTGGAATTTTCAGTCGTTTTCCTGATTTTTTTCAGTTTTTTTTGTTTTTTGAGCCAACGCATCCAACACAGCCAACCTATCCATTGCCAAGGTTTCGATTTTGTGATATAGTGGCGGCTCTTAACCGCTTTTCATTTATGTGGACATTGGAACTTCCAGATTTTTTCCGAGGTCTTGAGTAAGGGCATTTTATTAACTATGTGACAATTGATTTCCGATGAGTTTTCCTGTTCTAAAAAATATGACTGTGCCCCCGAGGGATTTTTCCCTCTTTTGCCTCCAATTTTAAGTAACCCCAACATTTACCCTATGAAAGCGAAATTATCCCAACTCTACTGTTTTTCTTTTCTCCTGATCTTGACGCAATCCTTGCCCGCTGCCGCGGAAATGGATACCCCGGAGGTAAAAATAACCCCCATCCAATTGGAAGAGGGTCTTTATATGCTGGTGGGGCGTGGTGGAAATATGGCCATTTCCACCGGGCAGGACGGGGTGATACTGATCGACGATCAATATGCGCCTTTAACCGAGAAAATCCGCGCTGCAATCGCGAAAATCGACGATGGCCCGATCCGCTTTATTCTCAATACGCACTGGCATGGGGATCACACCGGGGGCAATGAAAACCTGGGGCAGGGCGGTGCCGTTATCGTGGCCCACCACAATGTGCGAAAGCGTATGACGGTGGACAATTTCAGCGAAATCCTGAACCACGCCACACCCGCATTTCCGGAAATTGCTCTGCCGGTGGTCACTTTTTC
>JAJFLV010000045.1 GCA_021772535.1 Opitutales bacterium
TTATTCCCACTCGATGGTGGCGGGGGGTTTGGAGGAGACATCGAGGACGACGCGATTGACGCCATTGGTTTCATTGACGATGCGGCTCGATATTTTCCTCAAGAGGTTTTCGGGCAGGTAATACCAGTCGGCGGTCATGCCGTCGCGGGAGGTGACGGCGCGAATGGCCACGCATTCGTCATAGGTGCGCTGGTCGCCCATCACGCCAACGCTGCGAACCGGCAAAAGCACGGCGAATGCCTGCCATATCGTAAGGTTGAGTTCGGCGTTTTTGATTTCGTCGGTAACAATGCGGTCGGCAATGCGCAGGATATCCAGCCGTTCTTTGGTCACTTCCCGAAGGCAGCGCACGGCCAGACCCGGTCCAGGGAATGGCTGCCGGTCGATCAGGGAATCGGGAATGCCAAGGCTTCGACCAATGTTTCTGACTTCGTCCTTGAAAAGCTCCCGCAAAGGTTCAATCAGTCCCAGTCTCATATTTTCCACCAACCCACCCACGTTATGGTGGCTTTTAATGGTTGCCGTTTGGCCCGAGAGGGAACCGCTCTCGATCACATCGGGGTAAAGGGTCCCCTGCACAAGGTAATGTACATCCTCAATGCGGTGCGCCTCTTCTTCGAACACTTCAATAAAAACGCGACCGATGATTTTTCGTTTCTGTTCGGAATCTTCGACTCCGGCCAGTTCGCGCAGAAAACGCTCCTCAGCATCCACTTTGCGCACATTGAGGCCGAGCTGTTTCGTGGATTGCATGACTTCTTCAGCTTCGCCAGCCCGCAGCAGTCCATTATCAACAAAAATGCAATATAGGCGCTCGCCAACCGCTTTATGCACGAGTACGGCGGCAACGGTAGAATCGACCCCGCCGCTGAGCCCGCAGATGACATTACCGCTGGTAACTTTCCGCCGGGTATTTTCGAGGACTTCGTCGACAAAACCGGCGGCCTTCCAGTCCATCTCCAGACCGGCTACCTGATAAAGAAAAGCGGAGAGAATGTCTTTTCCCCGGAGTGTGTGGTGCACCTCGGGATGAAACTGCACGCCATAGATTTTTAGCTCCGGGTGACCGAAGGCGGCGATGGGCGAACCTTCCGAGCGGGCCAACGTTTGAAATCCGGGAGGCACAGTGGTCACCTTGTCCCCGTGGCTCATCCATACTTCCTGTTCTTCTTCTATTGGAAACCCAGCAAACGGGCCGGTCGGATTTTCGATGGTGACTAGGGCGGGACCGAATTCCCGCAGGCCATCGTCCGGCAAAATCTTTTCCAGGTCAACGGATTCTCCGTTTGAATTCCAGCCCCCGATACGTCCACCAAATTCCACCGCGATCATCTGCATACCGTAGCAAATGCCAAGCACGGGGATATTGCAGTGTAAGGCCTTGGGAGCAATCCGGGGAGCATTGACACAAGACAAAGAAGCTGGTCCGCCGGAAAGGATCAGGGCCTTAGGGTTTTTTGCTCGAATTTGTTCAAACGGCGTCGTGCCGGGTATAATTTGGCAATAAACGCCCAATTCCCGGACCGATCTCGCGATGAGCCGCGTGTATTGGGAACCGAAGTCAAGAATCAGCAGTTGGCTATCCATGACTACGGCGGGGCCTACTTGTCGGAATCTTTTCGGTCGATGATGGGATGGACAAACTGCGTTTCCGTATCCCAGGGAAACAGAATCCAGGTATCCTGGCTTACTTCCGTAACGAAGGTATCGACGTGGCGCCGGCCCTCCGGTTTCACGTAGACGGTGGCAAAATGGGCCTTGGGCAGCGATGCGCGAACAACTTTGGCGGTCTTTCCGGTATCGACGAGATCATCGATGAGGAGCCACCCTTCGCCATCGCCCTCGATGTCCTTGAGGACTTTAATATCTCCCTGCTCCTGCCAGTCGTAACTGCTAACACAAAATGTATCGACCAAACGGATTTCCAGCTCCCGCGCAATTATGGCGACCGGAACAAGGCCACCCCGGGTAATGGCGATGATCCCTTTCCATTTGGCCAGGTCGATCAATCTCCAGGACAAGGCCCGGCAATCTCTTTGCAGTTGATCCCAGGAAATGGGAAAAGTCTTTATGTAGGGTTCATCGCTGCCCATCTTGAACGAAATTAATCAATTCAACTGTCGAGACGAGAAAAAAGCGGATTATTGCGGCAAAACACTATCATGGTTGGCCGAATCTGCGGTCAGCATTGGCCTTTCAGGAATCGCTTAATCCCAAGCGTTCCCGGCGATATTTCTTTTGATTGATCCGCTGGCACCAATCCAGGTGTTCCAGGTACCATTGGACGGTGGCCTGTATGCCAACGGTGAAATCATATTGGGGGGACCAGCCCAGTTCATCAGCCAATTTTCGATAGTTCATGGCATAACGCCGGTCGTGCCCCGGCCGGTCGGGAACAAAGCTTTTGAGGGATTGATAGGAAGAACCGGCTGGCCTGGGTTTAACCTGATCCAGGATGTCACAGAGGGTGTCGACTATCTCCAGATTGGTTTTCTCCGCATCGCCGCCGATATTGTAAGTCTCCCCCATCTTTCCTTTTTGAAGGATTTGCCAAATGGCATCGCAATGATCCTCGACATGGAGCCAGTCCCTGATGTTTTGCCCATCGCCGTAAATGGGCAGGGGTTTTTCCTCCAGGGCATTGAGGATCATGAGGGAAATCAGTTTTTCGGGAAACTGCCAGGGACCGTAGTTGTTGGAACAGCGGGTTACCATGACGGGAAATCCATAGGTATGGGTATAAGCTCTAAAAATGAGATCGCTGGATGCTTTGGAGGCCGAATAGGGGCTGTTTGGGGTTATCCTGTTTTGTTCGGTAAAAGGAGGATCTTCGGGGCCGAGGGAGCCATAAACTTCATCCGTGGAGACATGGAGCACACGAAAACGCCCGGCCCGGTCTGAAGGCAGAGATTTCCAGTAGCGGCGCAAGGCGTCAGCCAGGCGGAGGGTCCCGATAACATTGGTGGCAAAAAAAGGCTCGGGGGAGTCGATGGAACGATCGACATGCGATTCGGCCGCAAAATTGACTACTCGGTCAATGGCGTATTGCTCAAGAAGGGACGCCACAAGGTCGCTATCGCCGATATCTCCCTGCACAAATCGATACCGGGAATCTTTTTCAAAATTCTTCAGGTTGTCCGGATTTCCGGCATAGGTGAGCTTGTCCAGATTAACCAGCACATCCTCTTGGGAAAGATACTGATCCAGGGATTTGTGGACAAAATTCGTTCCGATAAACCCGCAACCACCTGTTATTAATAGATTCATATTATTATCGTTTCAGGATCGTAGATTAATCCTCCGGACGCCAGTTACGCAATGCGTTGCGGATTGCCTCCTTGACCGGGGTAAGGACGATGCCGGCCCCGGTTATTTTGGAGCTGTCCAAAACACAACTGGAACGGGGCGCCTTGGCCGCGGTTTGCATAAAGGATTCCTCCGAGGCAAAATATTGGGGTTTCCACCGGCGCACACCGCTATCCTGGATCAATTCGACAACCTCCCGGGTAGTCACACTGCCGGGGTTGGTCATATTGTAAACGCCGAAGGGAAGGTTTTGCTTTCGGCATTGCAGGGTGGCTTGGACAAATTCGCCCAGGTGGGAGAGAGAGTTTTCCACGTCGAGAAGTTTCTCGTAACGCATCAATTTGGAAAGGTAATTGCGTGGAGAATCAACTTCATCAAAAGGAATGCGCAACCGCCAAATGTAACATTGCGGCGCGCCGGCCAAAACTTCTTCGCCAAGGGCTTTGCATCCGCTGTAGAAGCTGCAATTGCTTTGCCGAAAAGAAAAATTGGGCGGATCTTCTTCGGTGAAACCAGCCCCATCAGCCCTCCGACCACTGTAAAGACAACCCGATGAAACGTGCCCCCAGGGGATGTTTACAAGGGCACAAGCTTTGGCCACCACGCCGGGTAAGACAGCGTTGCCGAGAAGACAATCGGCTTTGTTCTCCTCGCAGGCATCGACGTTGGGTTTGCCCGTGTATCCCGCCGCGTTGATGAGGAAATCGGCCTCTTTTTCCCGTAGAAAATCAGCCAGGCGAATTGCGTCGACGCAGTCCAGTTGCCGCCTCGGCGGACTGCAAAAAGGCATTCCGCTATTTTGTAAATAGCTTCGGTAGGCGGACCCGATGTAGCCGTTGCCTCCAAGCAGTATGATCATTCCCGAAAATGTTCCAGGCCCCGTTGATAAACTTTGTTGCTATTTATGGTAGATATTATGAAAGGAGTTGTCTTCCTGGTGTCGAGGCTAGATTCAAACGGTCAAAGATTGCAAATCTCAGGCAGCATCTTCAACTCCTTTTTTTTGCCGATCCTGTCGAATGCTTTGCTGACTGGATTTGAGAACGCTGAGAAGTTCATCCAGTCCCTGTTGGCCAAGAAGTTCTCTTACTTTTTCCTGACCCTGTTGCCAAAAAGGATAGACATTACCCAAAGTTTCCAATCCCAATGGAGTTATGGAAATACGCCGCGTGCGCCGATCCTGACCCTGCTCAATCCCAACAAGCCCCTTCGATATGAGAGGCCGCACGTTTCTGCTGAGGGCGGACCGATCAGTCATAACAGCCTCCGCCATTTCCTGAATGGTGGCAGCGCCTTTCAGACGCATGCAAACCAGCAGGGCAAACTGACCGGAGCGGAGACCGGTGGGACGAAGAGCCTCATCATAAACCAGGGTTATGGCGCGAGAAACTTTTCGAATGTTGAAACAGGCGCACTTCTTTGCAGCGCTCCTGCACTCTTCGAGCGAAAGACTATTTACGAAATCCTCTGACATAGGTGTGTTGGATGTTCCAAGGTTGTTTAAAATTCCACCAAGGGGCAAGGAAGTTATTGTCGGCAGAAAATATCATTTCCTAACTCCCGCGTGGATGTACAAGACCCAAACAGGTCATTTTGCTGCTAATAATCGGTCAAATATCGATGCCATGAAGAGGAAATATCAAAATATATTTAAAAAAAGAGTAAAAGTTGTTTGCCCGACGGTGGCCTGAAATGATCGGCGCAAAGAGCGGGAGAATTGTTCTCAAGGCCTGCCCGGCGACACCCGAGGCGAAAAAGCTCTTTGAATTGCCGGGCCCATATCCCTTCTCCTTTTATGCGGCTGCCAAAGCTGGAATCATTGAGGTTGCCTCTCCGAAGGCCTTTCACACGGCTGAGAATCTTCTGCTTTTTGCCCGGATAGTGCGTCTCAAGCCAATCGGCGAACAATTCTTTATTGCTGTAGGGCAGTCGCAAAACAATGTA
>JAJFLV010000046.1 GCA_021772535.1 Opitutales bacterium
CGAATTCATGGATTATGTCATGTCCGTGGAGGGCCAGAAGTTGTGGGATTTCAAAATCGGCGCACCTGGCGGGCCAAAACAATTTACCCTGCGCCGCCCGCCCATCCGCCCGGAACTTTACACCGCCGAATACCGCGACTACTTGTCCGATCCGGAAGTGAATCCCTACCAGAACACAGCAGGTTTTGTTTACCACCCTGCCTGGACGGAACATCTATTCAGCGAATTGCGGTTCATCATAAAAGTCGCCTTCATCGATTTGCACAAAGAGCTCAAGAAAACATGGAAAACACTTATCGAAAACGATTTTCCGACACCGGCCATGGAAATATTCCAGGACCTCTCCCTGCTCAGTTATGATGAAGCCCAAACCACCATCAAAGAAGCGGTCCGCTCCAAGAACCGCATCGAAGAAGTCCAACTGGCCAAAAACATCTCCCGCCAACTCCGCCAACAATATAAAGAAGCCGCCCTCCTCGCTCGCACTGGAAAATAAAGGGATTGTTGCCCGAAATCTTAGACGCCCTCTTAGAATCTGGAATGGATTTGCAGAGCGAACCCATCTTTGAATTGAGTGACCAAAATACATGATCCCTTGCCGGGCTTCTTTGGGACCGGAAAAAAGTTGCCGAAAAAATTCCCGATTGCGGCACCGAATAAAACATCGGAAGGCCAATGACGTCTGCCCTCCACGCGACCCCATGCCACGGAGCAGGCCAATCCATACATGCCAAAATTTAAAACTTTTCCGGTAATTTTATGGTCCTGAAAATATTGCAGCTGGCCAACCCGCCGGGTGATGACGGAAGCGCCCCAAAAGGAGATCGAAGTATGGCCTGAGGGAAAACTTCGGTTCGAGCTGTCGCCACCGAGATCGGCATCGGGACGATTTCGTCCAACCGTTTTTTTAAAAAGTTGGGTGGAGGCAAAAGTTGAGGCCAAACCCAACCCGCCATTCACGGCGCCCTTAAAGTCCAGGGCCAGGAAAAAGTCATTCTTATCTTTCGCATTTTTCTTAATTTTTAAAACCGAGGACAACATCCCACCGTAAATTAAAGTATCTCTTCCAATATCGGAAAAATTCTTCGCCCTGTTCCTTGAACCGAATAACGAATTCTCTTCCGAAGCCCATTCGGAAAGAGCATCATCAAAATCACCGGCCAGAAACATCGCCATTCCAATCAAAGGAATCCAAACGTCCTTACGCTTGAAGGTATCAACCGCCTGCTTGCCAATATCGTATTCCCAAAAGCCCAAACCCGCGCCCGATTCACCAACGCCGTTGCTATCTTTATTGCGATCACCAATAACTCCGCCGCCCGCTCCATCGCCCGCTCCTTCATTCCCACATGCCAAGCCACTCAATACTATCTGAAAAAGAAAAATACATAATATTTCCTTTTTCTTCATATCCCTCTAATAATAAAGGATGGTCAACACGGGGGCAAGCACGACAACCGTATATGCCGCCATAAGTCACATATTCCCCAGGATGGTTCCCCGTTTCCCCGCCGATTAACTTGCGTCCAAAACTACCTGCTAAGCCAAATTCAGTGCAACAAGATCGTTTCCTGGACGCTTACAATGTATTATTCCCGGATTAGGAAGATTCGGAAACTCTTTGAAAACCAATGAGTTAAAATGGTGGGAGATACTGGAGTCGAACCAGCGACCTCTTGCGTGTCGAGCAAGCGCTCTAACCAGCTGAGCTAATCCCCCACTGTCGGTGGAGCCGTAAATAGGGTCATTGAATGGAGCTTTCCGGGAATTTCAAGGGAAAAAGGCTGGCCGATAAAGAATGGAATACTTTTGGCAATGATTCTTTCTTTTCTTCCCTTGTATTCTGTGCTTACTGGGGGGGATATGAGCCTGGAGGATGCCGCGAATAACCTCTCGGGCTGATTTTTGGAAGCTTTATGCTGCAATATTTGCATATTAAAAACCTGGCCGTAATGGATGAGGCGGTCCTCGAATTCGATGAGGGTTTCGCCGCGGTTACTGGAGAAACAGGGGCAGGCAAGAGCGTCCTGTTGGGTGCGCTGAGCTTTTTATCCGGCGCCAGGGTCGATAAAACTATCATTCGTGCCGGTTCGGATGCCAGCGAAGTGGAAGCAGGTTTATTTTTCAAGGATTCAGGCCCGGTGGACGCGGTTCTGGAATCACTGGGACTGCCCGTATGCGATGAGGGCAATCTTATATTACGAAGGGTGTTTGCGCGGGAAAAAATGTCGAGAGTGCAGATTAATGGTGCGCTGACCACGCTGGCCAACTTGGCTGCGATCGGCGAAAGCTGGATCGATTTTCACGGCCCGGGAGAGCCGCAAAAGCTTTTCCAGGAACGTTGGCAACGGGATTTGCTCGATGTATTTGCCAAGAACGACAAGAGATTGGAGGATTACAGGAACCGTTACAGGAAATGGCGGGCTCTTCTGGCGGAAGCGGATTCACTGCGGGGGCAAAGACAGCTCAGTCCAGAGGAAATTGAGTTCCTGCAGAGCCAGGTGGATTTGATTGACCGGGCGGAATTGAACGAGGATTCGGTGGAAGCGCTGGAGAGGGATTTCCTGCGCTTGAGCCAGTCGCAGGAATTGCTAGAACTGGCTGATCGGCTGGAGACTGGTCTCACAGGTGAAGAGGGCATTTCCACGCGAATGGGTTCCCTCCTCGCGGTGGCCAGGGAATTGGCTTCCATGGACTTTGAAGCAACCACTCTGGCGGAACGGCTGGAGTCCTTGATTATCGAAACAGAGGACCTGGGAGGTGAATTCGCCTCCCTGCGGAGCGGTTGTGAATTCAACGAGGAAGCTTCGGCCAATCTACGGGAAAGAATGGAGTTGTGGCTGGATTTGAAGCGAAAATACGGTCCCGATATTCAATCGGTGTTGGCAAAACGGGAGGGCATGGTAAACAAAATTTCGGCTCAAGGAGATGTGGCCGGAACTATTGTGCGTCTTCAAGAGCAAGCCGATGCCTCGCAAAAAAATTTATTGGAAAAAGCAGAAAAGATTGCTTCCCGGCGTTCCCGAGTAGCGGATTCATTGGTGACTAAAGCAAGTCAAATTCTCAAAGATCTTGGCTTCAAAAAAGCGCTCCTGAAAGTTGTTATTACCCGTGAGGCAACCCTACGGGAACATGGTGACAGCCGCTGCCAGTTCCTTTTTGCGCCCAATGCCGGGCAGGAACCGCTGCCATTGCGAAATATTGCCTCCAGCGGGGAAATCGCCCGGCTCATGCTGGCGCTGAAGGCCGTTCTGGCCCAGGCCGACACTACACCGGTGCTGGTTTTCGACGAAGTGGATTCTAATGTGGGTGGTGAGACTGCCGTTGCGGTGGGGGAGAAATTAGCGCGTTTGGGGGAGCGGCATCAGGTCTTTTGTGTAACCCACTTGCCCCAGGTGGCGGCTAAGGCAACCAGTCATTGGCAGGTGGTAAAAGAGGAAAGCCGTTCGGGATCTTCTGTGACCATCGAGGCCATTCACTCCGACAAGGACTTACGCCAGGTAGAATTGGCCCGAATGTTGGGTGATCGCACTTCACAAAAAGCCATGGCCCATGCGGCCGAGTTGCTTTCCTGATTTATTAGAACCTATCTCAAATTCGCAGATGAATGATGTTTGTAGCGCCACGGTGGCAGATACCAGGCGGCTTTGCGCCTGGATGGGCTTTTAGCCCCTCGGGCGCAAACCAACGCCGAAGGTGCAACCGTGCCGCACAAATCCTTTGGACAGAGGCAATTATGTGTTTGAGCGGCGTTCCGCCGGGGCGGCAGGGCTTCCAGCCCGGCAAGCCCCGTCGCGCCTTGCTCCAAGCGCATAATTGCTCTCTGCATCAACATCATCGATTTTGAGATAGGTTCTAGTAACGTGAAAAAGAAGGAAAAGAAATTTGCTTGCCTTTCATTCAGGACGGTAAAATATTTTCTGTCCTGCTGAGATTAACAAAAAAGCCACCATACAATGCCGCTGGACAAAAGGCTTTTCAATACCGTCCAGCTTTAAAGAGGATATTGCCCAAGGGGCGTTTGTTTGCCATGCCGCCAGCCAAAGAGCTTGCTCTTGTTTCCAAAAACACCGCTGCTCCAGTCTGCTGGATATAACGAAAGAAAACTCTTATCCTTATTTATCAATTGTAAATTCTCTCAATATGGATTATATCAGGAATTTCGATTAATTTTTTTAGAGTAAAGTAAGCTCTATATGGCCAGAGAAATACAGTTTTCAGATTTCGTTCGCGAATCGAACATCCAGCAGCAATATCTGAACTTCAACGACCTGACGCCAAAACCGCAATTTGACGCGGAAGGCGGGGAAAAGCCTTATGCCCCGCCAAAAATTAAGCTGCGCGCAATAGATGTACACCGGCTGCTGACGCCTTATGTTAGCGTGCGATTTATTAACCAGGTTAAAGCGGTGGTCCCGCTGGTGGCCTACCTTATGTTGTTTCAGGTATTAATTTTAAAGCAATCGGTGGCTGAGCATTGGATAATCACCGGAGGGATGATCGCCGTGATGATTGGCCTGATGATTTTCCTCGAGGGCCTGAAACTTGGCCTCATGCCTTTCGGGGAAATCATCGGTCATAATCTTCCGAAAAAATCGAAACTTGGCGTAGTGCTTTTTATCGCTTTTCTTTTAGGAATTGGGGTCACTTTCGCCGAGCCTGCCATTGGAGCGCTACAGGCCGTGGGGTCAATTGTCGATGTTGAAAGGGCGCCCTATCTTTACACATTGCTCAATGACTGGACCGGCATTCTTGTCCTGGTGGTGGGAGCGGGGGTCGGCCTTGCAGCCGTGCTGGGGACCCTGCGATTTCTAAATGGCTGGAGCCTTAAGCCGATGGTTTACATGGCCCTTGTTCCGGGGCTTGGATTGACCATTTATTGCATGCTCAATCCCAGTCTGAAAAATATCCTCGGACTTGCCTGGGATTGCGGGGCTGTCACCACAGGGCCCATAACCGTGCCTCTAGTCCTCTCGCTTGGCATAGGCATTGCGGCGGCGGCAGGAAAGGGCAATTCCTCCCTGTCCGGCTTTGGCATTGTCACTCTTGCGTCGATATTTCCGATTATCGGCGTCATGCTTCTTGCAATATTCGTTTCATATACGGTTACTCCTGAAATGATTATCCAGTCGGCCAAGTCGGCTGCTCTGGCCGAAACAAGCATCGCCTGGTACAAGCAAACGCCTGCCGCCGAAATTATTGCCGGAGGGCGGGCCATAGCCCCGCTGGTCCTTTTTCTCTATATTGTTTTGAAGTTTGTCCTCCGAGAAAAAATCCATGACGCCGGAATTGTGATTTATGGACTGTCCTTGTCGTTGTTGGGAATGATGATGTTCAACGTAGGCCTGAGTTACGGCTTGGCAAAGCTGGGCAGTCAATCCGGCAGCCTGATTCCAGCGGCCTTTGTCCATATTGAAACCATCAAGGACTCTCCCCTTTACTTCTACACGCTGGGCATTACCATCGCCATGATTTTTGCATGGGCTCTCGGTTTTGGGGCCACCCTGGCCGAGCCCGCTCTTAATGCGCTGGGAATGACGGTGGAAAACCTGACCAACGGCGTTTTCAAAAAAAACACGCTTATGTATGCTGTTTCTATAGGGGTCGGCACAGGCATTGCTCTGGGCGTGCTTAAAATTATTTACGACATTCCGATCGGAGCATTGCTGATACCGCTATATCTGGTCGCAATAGTATTGACGGCCCTGTCTTCCGAAGAGTTTGTCAATGTCGCCTGGGACAGCGCCGGTGTAACCACCGGGCCTGTCACCGTCCCTCTTGTGCTGGCCATGGGATTGGGATTTGGGACCGCTGTCAACTCCGTTGAAGGGTTCGGAATATTGTCAATGGCGTCCATTGGCCCTATACTGTCAGTGTTAACTGTGGGCCTCTGGATACAAATAAAAATTAAACGGATTGAAAGGGCCGAAATTCGTGAATTTGAACAACAAGAGAGCGCGCTGGTATGAATAAAAGAGAAATTACAGTATTGACCGGGGGGTCTTTGATCACCTGCATCGTTCAGCGGGATCTTGCGGAGATCATTATCAAAACGGCCCGTGAAGCGGGTGCCCAAGGTGCCACCGTCCATTTTGCCAGGGGCGAAGGGGTTCGCGAAAGACTAGGGATTCTTGGCGTTGCTGTGGAAGTGGAAAAAGAGGTCATCTCTATAGTTGTTTCCAACGATCAAGTGGACAAGATATTTGAAAAAATTTATCTTGCCGCAAATTTAGACACTCCAGGAATGGGAATAATGTATATTACT
>JAJFLV010000047.1 GCA_021772535.1 Opitutales bacterium
TGCAGGCATTGGTCCGCCCAGCCAGGCACATATGACAATTCCCGCAGTTCAGGTAAGGTTCGACCGAACAGCGGTCGCCCACTTCGACTGTGGATACGCCGGACCCAATTGCAACCACTTCAACACCGAGTTCGTGTCCGGGGATCACGGGATAGGTAAAGAAAGGCATGGTTCCCCGGAAAGCGTGGATATCGGTGCCGCAAATGCCCACCCGATGCACCCTCACCTGGGCCTCTCCTTTGGCTGGTGGAAGCGGCTCCGATGTTTGGCCGAAGGAAACCCGGCCCGGTTCTTCCAGTATAATGGTGTTCATGTGGCAGTTCAGTTTAGGGTTTTTCCCGCCAGTTGCCGGGCCCAAAAAATCATGGCAATTCCCCCAACCGCAAGGAAAAGTGAGTAAAAGATCCCGCGGCTGAGGCCCAATATAAGCGAAGCATCCGGTTCGCGAAAGGTTTCCCCAAGAATACGAACGAGGGCGTAGGCCAGAAACAACTCTCCGCATAGCTGTCCTTCGGCCCTCTTTTCCGGCTTTCCGGTCCAGAATCGAATTTGGGTGTAAAGGCACAGCAAAAGACCTTCCAGCGCGGCTTCATAAAGCTGGGAAGGATGCCTTGGGCTTAGCGGCAAAGGGTTTGAGGGTGAGGGAAAAATGACCGCCCAGGGGACATCCGTTACTTTGCCCCAAAGCTCTCCATTGATGAAATTGGCGATGCGCCCCAGAAAAATCCCGGGCAGCGGCAGAGTGCAAAAAATATCCGCAGTTTTCAAAAAGGGCGTTCGAGTCCGACGAGTAAACCATAATCCGGCCAGTAGACAACCAACGAATCCGCCATGACTGGCCATGCCGCCTTCCCAAATCCGAAAGACAATGAGAGGATTGCGAAAAAAACTGTGAAGGTCGTAAAGGAGCATGTAGCCCAGCCTGCCGCCCAATACAACCCCGATAAAAATCGCCCAAAAGGCGGTCGCGCGTTGATCGGCATCCCACGGGGAGCGTCCTTTTTTGTAGTAATAAGCAAGGAGCCAGTAAGCCGCCAAAAAACCAAGCACATACGCAAGACCGTACCAGCGAATGCCGAAGTTTTCGCTGAACTGAATGATGAAGGGGCTCAGGTCGTGTACCCAGAATTCCGATGGCTGGTTGTTGGGCGTCTGTGCAAACATACCTGTTTTTTCTCAATCCAGACGGCAGGAATTCATCTTAATCTCTTATCAATCAGGAACTTCTGGAATGAGTTTTAGTCTCAATTGAAGATGGGTCCGCTCCTTCGGGCATGGGGGTCTCCTCGACAGCTTGCTCCTGCGCGCGGGTGCGGGCCAGCTCCCGCATGTCCACGGCGAGGTCAGTGTCTTCATAGATTTCCTTGCCCAGGATGTGTTCCATAATGTCTTCCATGGTAACGACTCCGGAGGTCGCCCCAAATTCATCCACCACAATGGCGCATTGCTGGTGGGCTTTCAGAAATTGCTGTAATGCATCGGCCGCAGTGGCAGTTTCGGGCACAAATATGGCATCAGTAATCATTTCTGAAACATGTTTTTCATCTTCGTCATTGGCCCGCGCCTCAAGGAGATCCCGCCGCCGGATCAACCCGACAATGTTGTCGATATTATCTTTGAAAACCGGCATCCGGCCAAAAAAGAGAATTCCGGTTTCTTTAAATACCTCATCCACCGTCAAATGGGACTCGAGGGCTTGAACCACCGTTCGAGGCGTCATGATTTCATGGACTTGCACATCGTCCAGACTGAGGGCATTCAAGATCATGTCCCGTTCACTGGTCGAGAGGGTCCCTTCCTCGGCGTGTTTCTCGGCCAGAAGCTTGATTTCCTCCTCTTCCTCTTTTTCTTCTTCCATGCTCTCTTGGTCGACCATATATCGAATCGAGTGCATGGCCAAATAGGATAAAGGATACATGGACCAGCGGACGAGTTGTAAAGGGTAAACGAGGTAGGGCAAAAGCGGTTTGCGGTAGATGAGCCCGATATTTTTGGGAAGGATTTCGGAAAGAATTAAAATAGCCAAGACCATGACGAAAGTGATGAGTCCCACCAGGTTGCCGGCCACCCGCGTGGCCACCGTGGCCACCCACATGGCGCCGAGGGTATGAGCGATGGTATTGAGGGTCAGGATGGCCGAACTGGTCAACTCGATGTCCAGCTTGAACTCCTCCAACAAAAGCCCCCGCCTGGGTTTACTTTTTTTGAGGGATTCTATTTCGGCGGTGGTAGCGCTGAGAATAAAAGCTTCCAGCAGAGAACAAACCCCGGATACCAGAAGCGTGAGGCAAATGGGAAGTATAAGCGCTGTCATGAGGGCGGGCTGCCGATTGGGTTTAGGGGGCAGCCCGTAGGAACAGCGAAGCATTTTCGGCTTTCGAGTTCAAGAAATTCTTTTTGCGCATAGTGCTTTGCCGCCAAATTCATGGCTCGTCCCTCCCTGCCAGAGCCGGCACATTAGGAAAAGATTTACAAAGGGACCTAAATGTAATTTTAATGGATACAGTCTAAGCGAAACTTATCATGAATCCTTGCAAGCGAACTGCCCTTTACGATTTCCACATGGAACATGGCGCCCGGTTGGTGGAATTCGCGGGGTGGGAAATGCCAGTGCAATACAAAGGCATTCTTGAAGAACATAGAATGACGCGCAAATTCGCCGGGCTCTTCGATGTCAGCCACATGGGAGAGTTCAATGTAACCGGGCCGATGGCGGAGAAGTTTTTAAACTACCTGGTAACCAACGATGTTTCGAAATTGAAAGACCGACGGGCTCAATACACCGTCATGTGCAATGATAGGGGCGGTGTGGTGGACGACCTTCTCATTTACCGGTTCAAGCAAGATTCCTACATGTTGTGCATAAACGCCGGTAATACGGAAACCGATTACCAGTGGATCCGGGAAAAAGCAGGATCCTTCAATTGTGAGGTTGAAAACGTTTCCGCTGATTACACTCAACTGGCGGTGCAAGGCCCGATGGCGTTGGCGTCGGTGGCTCCGTTAACGGTTGTCAAGCTGGAGGAATTGCCTCGGTTTTCATTCATCGAGGCTGTCGTGTCAGGTGCTCCGGCCATAATCAGCCGCACCGGCTATACGGGTGAGGATGGGGTGGAAATTTACTGTCCTTGGGATGTCGGCACCACCATTGCCCGCAGCATTCTTGATGCCGGAAAATTCCTCGGCATCGGCCCTTGTGGGCTGGGCGCCCGCGACAGCCTGCGGCTGGAAGCCGGTTTCTCCCTCTATGGGCATGAAATTACAGAGACCATCTCACCCCTGGAAGCAGGCTTGGGTTGGGTAGTTAAGTTAGACAAGGAAGGCGATTTTATCGGTAAGGAGGCCCTTCGTGCGGAAAAGGCCGAGGGGCGTAACCGGCGTATCATATTTTTTCACCTGGACAGCCGCCGCATCGCCCGTCAGGGAACTCCGGTTCTCTTCTGCGATAACAAAGTAGGAGAGGTCGTTTCGGGCAGTTTTTCACCCATGCTGAACCAGCCCATAGGGTCGGCTCTGGTATCACTGGATGGCACGGATTTGAATAATCTCGAAGTGGAATTACGGAACCAGGTTATCCCTCTGAAAGTGAAGAAACCGCCACTGCACAAATAAAATACAGGATCAAGTTTCCATTATGAACAAGATACCAAATGATTTGCTCTATACGAAAGAACACGAATGGGTTCGGTTCGTCGACGGCGTGGCCACTATGGGCATCACCGATCACGCCCAGCAAAGCCTGGGAGACGTCACTTTTGTAGAGCTTCCGCAAGCGGGGGATACCTTCGGCAGTGGCGATACCTTCGGGGTGGTCGAGTCGGTCAAGGCCGCCTCTGATCTTTTCATGCCCCTAGGCGGGGAGATTGTTGAAGTAAACGAGGCGTTGGAGGATGCCCCGGAACTGGTCAATGAAGACCCCTATGGCCGGGCCTGGATGATCAAGGTGCGAGTTGACGACCCGGACGAAGCCCAATCCCTCCTTGCTCCCACAAGTTACGCGGAAATTCTTTAAGGAGAATTTTTAAAGGTTTGACATTGCACATTATGCACATAATCTGTGCATAATGAAAAACCTTACTTTACGTGTAGAAGGAACAACCCTGGATACTGCGCGTAGAATCGCGGCCGAGCGGTCGACTTCGGTCAATGCTCTGGTACGAGGGTATCTGGAAGACCTGGCCCTTAATGAGGACCGGCGCAGGAAGGCGCGGCATGAATTGCTGAAACTGTGCCGCGAATCGAAAGCCAAAATGGGAACAAAAACCTGGACCCGCGACCAGCTCCATGACCGCTGACTGCCTGCTTGATGCCAACGTGCTGGTTTACGCAGTCGATTCGTCACCAGAAAACGCGTCTAAACAAGCCGCCGCGCAACGCCTCCTGGCAGGAGCCGACTTCGGCTTGTCCGCGCAAGTCTTACAGGAGTTTTATGTCACGGCGACTCGTAAACTGCCGACCCCGCTGTCTCCCAAAGAAGCGGCCGAATTCCTCGAACACCTGAGCGCTTTTCCCATTGTCCTGACGGACTACGGACTGATAACCGAAGGCATCCGCAATTCCATAAAATACCAGATGTCCTATTGGGACGGAACGGTTCTGGCGGCGGCCGAAAGGCTCAAAGCCCGGGTGCTCTATTCGGAGGATTTGAACGACGGCCAGATTTACGGAACGCTACAGGTGATCAATCCGTTCGCCGGGTAGGTTGCGTTATTTTCTAGAACCTATCTCAAATTCGATGATGTTGATGCAGAGAGCAGTTATGCGTTTTGAGCAAGGCGCGGCGGGGCTTGCCGGGCTGGCAGCCCGGCTGCCCCGCCGGAACGCCGCTCAAACACATAACTGCCTCTGTCCAAAGGATTTGTGCGGCACGGTAGCACCTGCGGCGTTGGTTTGCGCCCGAGGGGCTTTTAGCCCATCCGGGCACAAAGCCGCCTGGCATCTGCCGCCGTGGCGCTACAAACATCATTCATCTGCGATTTTGAGATAGGTTCTAATCCTATTCCCAAATTCGCCCGACTTCGGTGGAGAGGATCCAGCCGGATTTGTCGTTTTGGTTGTCGATGAATATGTAGGATTGGTGCTCTTTCTGGATCGTTATAATTTCACCGGCCTGGAGGTAGCCGTATTCATTGCTTTGGGGCGAAGGGGCCACCCGAAGGGGAGTGTCGTTCTGCAAAATAACGCCGTCTTGACTAATTTGATGATACCCGTAAAGGGCCACCGCGGAAGTTGAGGTGACACCCAACGCCGCCACTAACAGCAATCTTGATAATGCCCTCTGTCCCCCATAAAGGCGGGGTAAAAGAATCAAGGCGAGGGATATCCAGAAGCCGCCTAGAGCGATCCAGCCCCAGTAATTTACGGATAGCTTTTTACCCAGACGAGTGACTAAACCATTGGTAGGAGCGGCAAGCTCAGCCGCCTCGCGGACGAAGTTCAGGTTGGCCGCCGCATCCGGGTTGGCCGGTTCCAGGACAAGCGATTTTTCATAATGCAAAACAGCCCGGCCGATTTCGTCGGTTTCATGGTATGCGTTAGCCAGATTGTAATGCAGCGGGGCCGATTCGGCAATTTGCAGGCACTGCTGGTAGTAATCGATGGCGGAGGCAAAGTCTTGTTGGCTGTATGCCTCGTTGCCTTTATTGAATAACTGGTCCGGTCCAGGCAATGAATATGCGATGGAATGTCCAATACCGAATAGGGCAAAAACGGTAAAAATAAGCTTCACCAATGGACCGGGTTGAGAGAGTAGTTTCATTTCAAATTGGCCAAATGAGTAACAAGCCGTGAAAGCGATTTTTCCCTTTCCTTAAGCGAGGGAGAGTCCGTGGAGGCGCCGGCAAATTTCAGAGCGTCGGCGGTTTGGAAAAAGTTTTCCACCTCCTCCATTAATTCGCCGCCAGCTTCTTTTGATTCCAGGAAGCTGAGGATTTCACTTTGCGTGAGGGTATCGGCGCGTTGCTTGAAGTGGCGGCTGAGGCTTTCCTGGATGGACCTCTGGGCGGCGGCAAAGAATTCCTCAGCATCGCCCTTGGAAGCGGCTTTTTTGGCCTTCAGGAGCCACTTGCGCATTGCTTTCTCCGCCTGTAAATTGCGGGCGTAAAAAAAATCCTCACGCAGGCGAAGCTGTCTTTTACGGACAAAAATAATACCCGACAAAAGAATAAGAGGGGCCGCCTGCCAGGCTAAAAACCGTGGTGAGAGGAAGACCGGGCGAAGGGAGGCAACCCATGCTCCGGGAAACAGCTTCATGGGAAGAAGTGTTTGTTCCCGGGGCCGCTGAGTTGCGCCATTAGCCGCTGGGGCGATAGCGGTAAAGGTGGCCGTTCCGATTGGCGCGGGATTTACGGTCACGGTAACGGCGGGCAGCGAAATTTCAGAATAGGTCCCGAGTTCAGGGTCAAAATAACTGAATTCGATTTCTGGAGTATGCTCGATATCTTCATGTTGCGGGATCAAGACATATTCAAAAGATTTCGAACCCTTGAAATTGAGTGAGTCCCTGGGGGTGAACTCAGTCTTTGGAGTGTACGTCTTCCAGCTTTGTCCAACATTCATCTCAGGTGGCTGAATGCGCTCGAAATTACCCTGGCCTTCCACTTCCAGAGTCAGCGTGAGGGGATCCCCGGCATTCATTTCCAGGGCCGAAATATTCTGGGTTGCTTTGAATTTTCCAATCGCGCCGGAAAAACTGGCCGGTTTGCCTTCTTCCGGCAAGGGCGAGATCTGGAGTGTAATCTCCCTCGTGGTCAGGTTCAGTTGCTGCCGTTGATTGCGGAAACTAAAAAAATCGTCATTGAAAAACCGGTCAAAAATATCGTTGCGGGAGGACCTTGACTGTTGGTTGCTGCGGGGAACGGCGATTTCGACAACCATTTGGTACTCGATGGATTGAGGTCCCGATTTGAGGGGAATAAAGCTGACTGGCCAAGCGATCTTGTTGTAGTTGAGGTCATTGACCCGTTCCCCGCTCTGGACACCTTTCTCATTCATTCCGCCTTTAGCAAAAGCATCCCCGATTTGAGTGGGCTGGTTATAACGGGCATCGGGGAAAGCCGTCAGCACATAAAGATTGAGGGCGCACCGGGCCACTTGACCGACATAGATCGGCGATTCCGGACAGACCAGTTTGAGAAAGGAAATTTCGTCCAGAGAGACCTGGGATTTCCCGTCAGGCGGGAGGACGGTGAGGGTAGCCTCCGGCACTCTAAAATTTTCCCCCTCCAGTTTAAGGGTAAAAGCCGGTACCTTGTAAGTCCCGGAGGCCTTGACGGAAGCGCGGAAGATAAAGGAAGTTTGGACCAGAGTTTTAAATTTCCCGTTTACAAATGTGCTCTGCATACTTTGGGAAGGACCCAGGAAAACCAATTCCAGTCCGGCCGGAGCAGGGGGCTTGAACCTGGCGCTGGATTTTACCTCCAGAGTGACCATATATTGACTGCTTTGGCCCAGTGTAATGCTGGCAGGATTGAACTGACTGATCGATTTTGATTTTTGCGCCTCCGCTTCGAGGCAATAGACCAGGAATAATCCTCCCAGGAATAAAAGGCGGACTAACATGTTTATTTTTAGGGGCTTCATCACCAGTCGCGGATGGCGGTCTCTCCGTCTTTGGGGTCTGCTACTTCAAATTGAATGACGGGCAGTTTCTTCTCATCATTTCTCATCGCCTCAAGCAGTTGCCTCGCTTCTTCGCGGCTCATACGACCGGGAACTGCCTGGGCCTGTTCCGGGTCGGCTTCCTTTTTTTCCTCGCCCTCCGAGGGTTTTTGTTGCTGCTCTTGACCTTCCTCTTCCTTTTGCTCTCCTTGCTGCTGATCTTTTTGTTCCTGACCTTCCTGGGATTTCTGCTCCTGGTCTTGCTGTTCCTGCTCCTGTGAATTTTGCTGCTCCTGGTTTTCCCCGGAATCGGATTCCTGGTTTTCCTTATCCTCTTGGTTTTCCTGGTCTTCCTGATTCTCCTGATTTTCTTGCTGCTGCTGTTGTTGTTGTTGCTTCAGCTCCTCGATTTTCTTTTTGAGCAATTCATAGTTAAATTTGGCATCTTCGTCCTGCGGGTCGATGTTGAGGCTGTTTTCATACTCGGTAAGACCCTCTTCCCAGATTTCAAGTGTTTGGGCCGGATCGATGGGCAAGGTCGATTCCCCCAGCCGGTAGAGAGTGTTGCCCAAGTTGTAATAGGCATCCTTTTGCAGGACGGGATCATCTGTTTGGAGGGCTTGGCGCAGGGTATCTTCGGCATCTTCAAAATTTCCCAACCGGTATTGGGCAGCACCCAGATTGTAGTGGATTCGGGGATCATCGGGAGACTTTTCGGCCGCTTCCAAATACTCCTGACCGGCTTTTTCAAAGTCTCCCTCCCCGTAAAACTTTTCGCCTTTTCCCGGCGATGCCCGGAGAGTGGTTTCGGTATTCAGAACCGGTAACGCGGCCAGGGCCAATGCCACCGTCCAGCGTAATGGAATAGGGGAATAGCGGATATTGCGCTTCCGCGTTCCCAGAAAAGTCTCCGCGATGAGGAAAACCACTGCCAGGCCTAGGGGCCATTGAAACCGCTCATGCGGAACCTGCTGTAAACGGGCTTCCCGCTCCTCCTTGGGTATCGATTGCAAACCCTCGGTGTAAACCTGCTCCAACCCCTGCCCGGTGCTGCCGAGGCGGGTGTAGAAACCCTCCGTGGCCTCGGCCATGGCAACCAGGGTGTTCTCGTCGAGGCGGGTTTTAACGATGTTGCCTTGCTCATCGCGTAAAAAATCAACACCGCCATCTTCTCCTCTTACTGGAATCAGCTCTCCAGCCAGGCTGCCCACACCGACGGTGTAAATTTTCACTCCCTCTTCCGCCGCCTGGCCGGCCTGTTCGAGGCCGGCTTCCTGCAAGTCCTCCCCATCGGTAATGAGAACCAATATCTTGAAATTATCCTTTTCGGCAAAGGAAACCTGGGCCTCGGCGATGGCTGCGGCGATATTAGTGCCCCCCCGCGAGATAATACCCGTGTCCACCGTTTCCAAGGTTTGCCGGAAAGCGTCGTAGTCGAGGGTCAGCGGGCATTGCAAAAAGGCGCTGCCGGAAAAAGCGATCAGGCCCAGCCTGTCCCCCTCGGCCCGTTCGGCCAGATCGAGGATAGCCAGTTTGGCCCGTTCCAGACGGTTGGGCCGAATGTCCTCCGCCAGCATGCTTTTTGAGGTATCGAGGGCGATGAGGATATCGATTCCCTTGCCTTTGGTTTCCTGCCAGATATAACCCCATTGCGGTCTGGCCAGGGCAAATAAAACGAGGAAAATGCCGGCAACGCTCAAGGTGGCCTTAATGTTTCGTTTTACCGGGCTAAAGGAGGAGGCCAGATCGAGAAGCAGCTTGGCGGCGGCGAAATGAGCCAGTTTCCTGTTTTTATTTTTTTCCGCCTGGTAGTAAAGAAAGGCCAGGGCGGGAAGGGCCAGCAACCCGAGAATGATCCAGATATTGGAGGCAAAGGTCATTTCTTATGGCAGTCTGCGGTAGCGGGTTTGGCCGAGGAGCAACTCAGCCAGAAGAAGACCAAGCCCGGCCAGGGCGGGCCACTTGAACATATCCGTAAAGGTGGCCCGGTATTTGATTTTAATCTCGGATTTTTCGAGGCGGTCGATTTCGTCGTAGATATCCTCCAGGGTTTCCGCATCGGTGGCCCGGAAATAGCGCGCTCCAGTTGTTTCGGCAATATTTTGCAGCGATTCAGCATCGATATCGGAACGCCCGGGCCGAAGAATAATTCTGCCCCGGCGGTCCCGAATCGGGTTACCCTGGTTGTCGAGGCGGACAGGGAAGGGCACCTCGCCCTTTTTGCCCACCCCGATGGTATAGGTTTTGATGCCGTAAGCGGCAGCCGCTTCGGCCGCGGCGGCGGGGCTTATATCACCCCGATTGCTGGCCCCATCGGTGAGGAGTATAAGGATACGGCTTTTGGCTTTTTGTGCCCGCAACCGGTTGACGCTGGAGCCGATGGCGGAGCCGATGGCCGTTCCATCCTCAACCAGACCGATTTTCAGCCGTTGGAGGTTTTGCAGGAGCCATTCATGGTTCAAGGTCAGCGGACTGACCAGGTATGGGGCCGCCGCAAAGGCCATCAATCCAATCCTGTCATTGGGCCTTTTTCCGATAAAATCCTCCATCACACGCTTCACCACGGTCAGCCGATCGACGGGATCTCCCTTGATTTTAAAGTCGTGAGCCCACATGGAAGTGGAGAGGTCCACCGCCAGGACGATATCGATTCCGCTGGCTTCGATTTCGTTGAAACTGGTGCCGAACTGTGGCCGCGCCAGGGCCAGGATTAATAGACTGAGGGCGATCAGCCGCAAATTTACGAGAAACTTTCCCGGCCGGCTGCGCACAAAGGCGGAAATCTGCCGGGCCAGTGCGGTGGCCGGAAATCGTATCGAAGCGGCGCTCCCTTTGCGTCCCTTGAGCAGGGCGAGCAGGGGTATCAATAGCAGGAGCCAGAGGAATTCAGGGGTTTCGAATCGGTAAATCATGATTCCACCAGAACGGTTTCCTTTTCAACCGGCTTGGCCTCGGCCTGGGAAACTCCTTTTTTCTCTGCCTCGGCCAGGAGTCGCGTTCGCATCTTATGTTTAACGTAGGTTTCCTCGACCAGCTTTCGGCCCGAATCCAGGAGGTCTTCCATGCCGGATAATCCGAGAGGATAGCGGGCAAATTTGGCCAGATCGCACAGTTGTAAAAACCGGGAAAAATTATCCGCCAGAGGTCCTTTGATCAAAGGATGGTCATGGATGGCATAGAGAAATTCCTCGGTCGTGCTTTCCGGCGCAGGCATATCGAACTGCCGCTCCAGAAAATAGCGCACGGCGTCCGAGACGGCGATGGAAAAGGCTTTGTCCTGGCCCGCTTTCATCAGGGGGCTGGTGGCATCGAGTTCCTGTAGAGCCTGCTCATAGGGACTGATCGGGATTGGCTCTGGTTTTTGACGCAATTTACGAATTATCAAACGGACAAGGAAGAACAGCAAAATGAGACCTGCCAGAACCCCAAGCGCGATGAGGAAGGGCATCCAGGGGTTGGGTATGGAAATCGGACCGTGAATATCGCGAATGTCCGGCAGCTCCTCCCCACCCGGAGCGATCTGCGAAGGGCTTGAGGACTGGGACGGGTCGTCATCGGCCGGGGGCGGGAGCAGGTCGAACGGCACATTGGTTTGACCGGTCAATCCCGTTCCCGGCAAAACCATTAAGAGAAGGGTGGCAATGAAAAATGAAAATTTCGGGAAATTGGTGAAAGGGGCCATCATCGGCGTCTCTCCCTCCTGATAAAAAATTCCCGAAGGGGAGTGATGTAGGGTTCGGAGGTGGACACGGATAGGTGATCCACCCCGCTCGAACGTAATCCCCGGCGGAGGGAATCGCGGCGCTTGTCGTTCTGTTGACGGTAAAGGTTGCGCACTTGGCGGTTGGCGGTGTCGATTTCCACCATTTCGCCGGTTTCGGCATCCTCCAAAGTGACGATACCCACGTTGGGCAGCTCGAATTCGCGAGGGTCGGACAGATCGATGCAAATGAGGTCGTGCCGTTTATTGGTCAACTGGATGGTTTTGTATAAGTCGTCCTTTTTATCGGTGGTAGGACGTATCCAGGCCAGGGATTCTTCTGTGATAAAGTCCGAGAGTAAAAAAGTGACAGCTCTGCGGCGAAGGATTTTGTTGAGATACCACAAGGCCATGGGTATGTCGGTGCCCCGGTTTTTCGGCTCAAAAAAGAGAATGTCGCGGATAACCCGCAGGACGTGCTGGCGACCCTTTTTGGGGAAAATCACCTTTTCCACCTGGTCGGTAAACAATAACAGGCCCACTTTGTCGTTGTTTCTTGTGGCCGAAAAAGCGAGCACACTGGCCAGTTCGGCAGCCAGTTCGCGCTTGCTTTGCTCGACTGAACCGAAATCTCCGGAAGCGCTCAGGTCCACACATAACATGATGGTCAGTTCGCGCTCCTCCCGGTATTTTTTAATGAAAGGCCGGTCCATCTTGGCGGTCACATTCCAGTCGATATCGCGCACATCGTCACCGGGGGCATATTCGCGCACTTCCTCGAAATCCATTCCCTGGCCCTTGAACACGCTGTGATAGGCGCCCACCATGGTATCGGTGACGAAACGGCGGCTACGAATCTCCACCTGACGCACCTTTTTCAGGATTTGTTTGGTGATTTCTGCAGTTTCAGGCATGAATTACAGTTGCCCTTCAGGCGTGATGACGAAACGGGAAAATTATTTGACCGGGTCCGAATCAGGGAACCGGTACTGTTTCGAAAATTTTGGTGACGATGTCCTCACTGGTCATGTCTTCGGCCTCCGCCTCATAACTGATGATAATGCGGTGGCGCAGCACATCCATTCCGATGGTTTTTACATCCTGCGGAGTGACATATCCGCGCCCCTGCAGAAAGGCCCAGGCCTTGGCTGCCAGAGTCAGGTTGATGGTGGCTCGGGGAGAGGCCCCGTACTGAATGAAATCGCGCAAATCCTTCAGGTTATGGTCCTCGGGATTTCGCGAGGCGAAAACGATTTCGACAATGTAATCGCGCACTTTATCATCGACATAGATATCATTGACCACTTGCCGCGATTCCAGGACGCGGTCCAGGCTGACAACCTTGTTGACCGAAAGATCGGGCGAGGTGGAGGCCATCATATCGAGGATTTTACGCTCTTCCTGGCGGTTGGGATAGCCGATCTTGAGCTTAAGCATGAAGCGGTCCACCTGGGCTTCCGGCAATGGGTAGGTGCCCTCCTGGTCGATGGGGTTTTCGGTCGCCAGGACGAGGAAAGGCTCGGGCAGAGGATAGGTGGTATCACTGATCGTGACCTGCCGTTCCTGCATACTCTCGAGCAGGGCGCTTTGCACTTTGGCCGGGGCACGATTGATTTCATCAGCCAGGATGAGGTTGGCAAAAATCGGGCCTTTTTTGGTGGAGAATTCGCCATCCCGGGGATTGTAGATCAAAGTGCCGATGATATCGGCAGGCAGGAGGTCGGGAGTGAACTGGATTCGCTGAAAATGAGCATCGAGAGTCGCCGCGAGGGTGCGGATGGACAAGGTTTTGGCCAACCCCGGCACGCCTTCGAGTAGAACGTGGCCATTAGCCACCAAGCCAACTATGAGGCGGTCGACCAGATATTTCTGTCCCACAATGACACGGCTGATTTCCTGTTGCAACAAGGGAACCCACTGTGAGGCTTCCTTAACTCTATCGTTGATTTCTGAGATATTGGCTTGCATTCGAAAGTAAAATACGGGTTCGGGAAAAGATTTTTTGAAGCACGGTCTTTAAAGGTGACAGATCAAAATTGGCAAGGTTTCATTTCAATCCGTCGCCGGGAAACCCCCTTGCCCCTTCTCCTCCTCTGAAATCCAGTAAATTGTTTGTTTTAAATTACTTGAAAGATAAAGAGGAGGGGGAGGAAGAGGATTTTGGGCTAATGTTTGGGGGTTTCGGGATTGGGTTTAGGGAGGCTATCCGAGGATGGCGCCGGCTACGGTGGCGTTTATGAGGGTGGCGATGGTGGCGCCGGCCAAGGCGTAAAGCACATGCCTGGCGCATGTTTCACGCTGGCCGGGGGCAAGGGTCGAGATTCCCCCGATGATGATTCCGCAGGAGGTAAAGTGAGCGAAGCCGCAGAGGGCAAAGGTTGAGATAACGATGGCTTTGGGGTCGGTCAGCACACCACTGGCGATCATATCGCCGAGGGCCAGATAGGCAACGAACTCGGTGACTGCCAACCTCTCTCCGAGAAGCCTCCCCACCAGCAAGGCGCTGTCCCAGTCCACTCCGGCAATCCAGGCCACGGGAGAGAAGAGGACGGCGAAGATAAATTGCAGGGTGACTCCCTCGAAATTGCCGCCGGTTTGGGAGACGATCCAGTCGTTCAAACCGGTCCAACCGCCCAGCAGATTGAGCAAGAGGTAGTTGAACATATGAATGAGGGAAATGAATACGATGAGAAGAGCGGTGACGGTTACGGCCAGTTTGACTCCCTGGCTGACGCCATTGGTCAAGGCATCGAACAGATTCACGCCGATCGACTCCCGGGATACCTTCAAATCCCGGTTGATTTGCTCAGTTTCGGGATAAAGCATTTTTGACACAACGATGGCGATTGGCGCCACCATGATGGAGGCCGTAATGAGGAATTTGCCCGCCTTAACGGTCAGTTCGGCGTCTCCGCCACCGATAATGATCATATAGATTCCAAGGATGGTTCCGGCCATGGTGGACATGCCGACAGTCATTAAACAAACGATCTCCGAGCGTGTCATGCGCTCAAGGTAGGGCCGAACAACCAAAGGAGCTTCCGTGTAACCGATAAATATATTGGCCGCTGCTGACAATGTTTCCGCTCCGGACAGGTGCATGGTGCGGTGCATGATCCAGGCGAATACATAGACAATTTTTTGCAATATACCCAGGTAGTAGAGGAGTGAACTGAGGGTGGCAAAAAAGATAATCGCCGGCATCACCCTGAACCCGAGAGTGGCTTGGTGTACATTCCCTACATCGGTCGCTAAGTCCCCGAAAAGGAAACTGGAGCCGGCTAAAGAAAAATCCAGGATCAGTTTGAAAAAGGTTGCGATGGCTTCAACCCCACCCTCGACGAAGGGAACTTTGAGCATGAGAAAGGCGAGGATGATTTGTAGCAAAATTCCCGATCCAACCAACCGCCAGTTGATGCTGCGGCGGTTCGCGCTCAACCCGTAACAAATAAGAAAAAAGACCGATACCCCAAGCAAACCTCGTAAAAGATTTATGGCGGTATCGTTCACGATTATTTGGGTCGCGCCAAAAAAATGGCTGCGGACTTGGTTATATTCAGATCAACTTAAGGCGCCCGCAATGGATGCGGTCATAAGAGTGGCGCAGGTTCCGGCGATAACAGCGCGAAAAGCAAGAGTAGCCAGATTGGTCCTCTGGCCCGGCGCAAGGACGGATATTCCACCGATCTGGATTCCCATGCTGCCAAAACTGGCAAATCCACAAAGTGCATAAGTCGAGATGAGGATGGATTTTTCGTTGGCCAAATGCCCGGCATCGACCAGGTCCTTCATGTGCAAATAAGCGACAAACTCATTAAGAACGAGCTTTTCCCCCAATAGCTGGCCTACCACAAGCAGGCTATCCATATCGACCCCGACGAGAAAAGCAACCGGGGCAAAGAGTATCCCGAAAACAAACCTGAGAGTAAGACCCTCGAAAACACCGTCGGTTTTGCTGCTTATGAGGTCGTTGAGCCCCGTCCAGGAACCAATCCACTCGATTGTCATGTAATCGAGCATGGCCATCAAGGCCAGAAAAACCAGGACGATGGCCCCGACATTGACAGCCAGGCGGACCCCCTGGGTGGTTCCGCCGGTTACGGCATCGAACACGTTTATGCCGATGGACTCCTTGGAAATTTTCAAGTCGGTATCGACCTGCTCTCGTTCGGGAATGAGGATCTTGGCGCAAATGATGGCGCTTGGGGCGGCCATGATGGAGGCGCTGATGAGGTGCTTGCCGAATTCGATTTTTTTAACCGGATCGTCTCCCCCAAGGATCTCCATATAGGCGACCAGAACGGCCCCGGCAATGGTGGCGAACCCGCCCGTCATCAAACAGGCGATTTCCGAACGCGTCATGCGTTCGAGGTAGGGCCTGATGATGAGGGGCGCTTCCGTCTGCCCGATAAACACATTTGCCGCGCAGGCCAGGCTTTCCGCTCCGGAAAGGCGCATGGTTTTGTGCATGATCCAGGCGAAACCATATACAATCCGTTGCAGGATGCCCAAATAATAGAGCAATGAGCTTAAAGCGGAGAAAAAGACAATGGAGGGGAGAACCTTGAAGGCAAACATGGCGCCGTAGGATTTATCGACGGGCAGTTGACCGAAAATAAATTTGGAGCCCTCGACGGAAAATTCCAGTAAACTGACAAAAAATTCGGAGATATTTTTGATGAATTCGGCTACCCATGGAATCTTCAAAACGAGCAGGGCGATGACCAGTTGTAATCCGAAGCCTCCGCCCACCAGCCGCCAGTTGATATGCTTGCGATCCCTGCTGATGAAATAAAGGAAGGCGTAAAGTCCAGCCAGGCCGATGACTCCGCGGAATAAATTGTAGAAAGTTTCCTCCATGGAGGCTGAGGTTGCACAAAGTTCAAACGTTGCACAATCAAAAGTTTTGCCCGGGCCGGATCTACCCCGAACTGTGGAAACGAAAGGTAAACCGAAAAAACGGGACTACCATTTCACACATCAATTGATATTTCGCTGAGGCGCGGGAACCACCGGGATTATTTTCTGTAAATCTTTTTTCGATGCCCGGTTTTTACTATGATTACGACGAGACGGTCATCATGGATTTCGTATAACACTCTGTAGTTGCCTACGCGAATACGATAAAGATTTTCAATTGTTAATTTTTTGCTTCCGGGAGGACGCGGTTCCTTCGCCAGGTCTTCGATCGCGGCAAGAATTTTTTTTACTTCCGGTTTAGCCAGCTTTCTTAAATCCTTTCGGACGGATTTTACAAATTCGATACTATATCGTGCCATCCGTTTCGAGGCGTTTGAGAAACTCTTCGTAACCAAACGTTTTTTCTTTGCGCCGTTTTTTCCAGTCTGAAATGTCTTCCAAATCTTCTCGAAGCACTGCTTTTAATGCATCGTTGACGAGGTCGGACATGGATTGCCTGGTTTCGGCTGATTTGATCCGTAACGCCTGATGTATCGACTCCTCTAAGTATAATGTAGCCTTACTCATATTAACTTTATTTGCCAAAAAAGCGTCTGGACGTCAAGACGTCATCAATTTTTTACATTCCATCGAGAATGTGGAAGAGGAAAAGAGTCAGCCCCACGAGCTTAATAAATCAAGGATTTTTGCGGGCCAGGTAGTGGTGCAGACATTTGGAGGTGAGGGATTTTTTGGCCTGGTCGAGATCTGATGGGGGACCTTCATAGAGAAGTCGGCCTCCGGCTTGGCCTCCGCCGGGACCGAGATCGATTACCCAGTCGGCCAGCCGGATAACATCGAGATGGTGCTCGATGATAATGATGGTGTGGCCGGCGTCCCGGAGTTTGAAAAGGAGGTCGAGAAGATTCTGGATGTCGGTCCAATGTAAACCGGTGGTGGGCTCGTCGAGCAGGTAGAGGGCGCCGCCTTGGGAGCGTTTGCTAAGCTCAAGAGAGAGTTTGATCCGCTGGGCTTCGCCCCCGGAGAGGGTATTGGAAGGCTGCCCCAGCCGGATGTATCCCAGCCCTACCGCCTGCAAGGTCGAGAGTATGGAAATGATTTTCGGCTGACGGCGAAACAGCTTACAGGCCTCATCCACCGTTAATTCAAGCACTTCGGCGACGTTGTAGCCTTTGAAGCGAACTTCGAGCGTTTCCCGGTTATAACGGCGGCCGCGGCAGCTGGGACACTCGGAATAAACATCGGCCAGGAAAAGCATGTCGAGTTTGATGAGTCCGTCTCCCTTGCACCGCTCGCAACGGCCACCCCGGACATTGAAGCTGAAACGGCTGGCCTTGTAACCGCGCACTTTAGCCAAGGAGCATTGGGCGAACAGCCGACGCAGCGGATCGAAGAGCTTTACGTAGGTGGCCGGATTGGAGCGTGGGCTGCGGCCGATCGGGCTTTGGTCCACGAGAATTATTTTTGTAAATTGATCTAGCCCGTCCAGGGATTGATGTTTACCCGGCACCACCTTGGCCCGGTGCAATTTCAACGCGGCAGTTTTGGCCAGGATTTCATTAACCAGAGTGCTCTTGCCGGAACCGGATACACCGGTTACACAACTGAGCAAACCAACAGGGAAGGCCACATCGATATCCTTGAGATTATGACAGCAAGCGCCCCGGACCGTCAACCAGCGGTTGTTGGGCGATAATGTGGACGCATTTTTATCGACCTCGGTTATCCCATCCAGATAGGGGCCTATGCGGGATCGGTTGGATTTTCCTGCTTCCTGGGGAGGTCCCTGGTAAATAATCTCGCCTCCTTCCTGGCCGGCTCCGGGGCCGAGTTCAATGAGGTGGTCGGCAGCCCGTATGGTTTCCTCGTCATGCTCCACAACAATAACGGCATTGCCGCGGTCGCGCAGGTCAAGGAGTGAGCGCAAGAGCCGATGACTGTCGGCCGGATGGAGGCCGATGGTTGGTTCGTCGAGAACATAAGCGACCCCGGTCAGTCCCATACCCAATTGGGTGGCGAGGCGGGCTCTTTGGGCTTCTCCGCCGCTCAATGTGGCATATTGCCTGTCCAGTGTGAGGTATCCCAGGCCCATTTCCTTAAGAAAAAAGAGGCGTTCGCAGAGGCCGCTGAGCGCTTCGTGGGCCCGGCCGGAGCCCTTGTCTAGTTTTTCCAGAAAGCGGGAAAACTTTTCTGCCTCCTCGATGGACATAGCCATAAAGCCGGGAAAATCCTGGTCTTTGAGGCGAACCGCCAGGCTTTCCGGCTTAAGCCTGCTGCCCCGGCAGGCCTGACACGGATGACTGATCTGGTAGGCCATGAGCCGGGCCTTCAATCCATCGCTGGAAGTGGTTCGGCGGGTTTCTTCGAGATCGGCCAGGATACCGGCAAAGGGCATCAATTCCGGTTTTTTGTTCCCGCCGGTCAATTTGAAGCTGAAAAGCCTTTCCCCGGCTCCATGGAGGAGAGTATGCCGCACTTCTTCCGGCAGATCATTCCAGGGAATAGTGGGTTCAAAGGGTAACTGAGCGGCAAGTTGCTTGAGGATGGCATTTCGCTTGATGATCATCCGTCGTGAACCGAGCCTCCAGGGTTTAATGGCGCCTTTTCTAACCGGAAGTTCGGGGTCTGGCACCACCAGAGCAGCCTCGAACTGCAAGGTCCGGCCGATTCCACCGCATTTTGGACAAGCCCCGGCGGGGTGATTGTAGGAGAAAAATTTGGGCGTAACCGGTTCGTAAACGCGGCCGCAATCGGAGCAGGCGAGATGCTGGCTGAGGGATAATTCACGCCAGGGGCTTTCCTTGTTGTCCTGGATCAAAATGACGGCCCGGTCCTTTCCTTCGCGGAAAGCCAGCTCCAGCGAATCGGCGATACGGCTGCGCTGGTCCTGCGCCAGAACCAGCCGGTCAATGACCAGTTCAACATTTCGCTGACCGGATTTGGGCTCGATCAAATGGGAGTCATCGAGGTTGATAATTTGCCCGTCAATACGCACACGCTGGAAGCCTCTTGTTCGCATACGGGGCAGTTCTTCCCGCAAAAGGGCGGTTTTCGCCTGCAGGACCGGAGCCAGAATGACCATTCGCGCGCCTTTGGGTTCGACAAAGATGCGGTCGATGCAATCGTCGAGGGAGCGTCGCTCAATGACCCCGCCATCGACGGGGCAGAAGGCCTGCCCCTGGACTGCCCAGAGCAATCGGGCATAATCGGCGATTTCGGTCACGGTGGCCACCGTACTGCGAGGGTTGGCGGCTCCTGCCGTTCGCTGCTCGATGGCGATGACCGGCGACAGTCCGTGGATAAAATCCACTTCGGGCCTTTTCACCTGGTCGAGCAGTTGCCGCGCCCTGGTGGAAAGGCTGTCCATGTATTTCCGGTATCCCTCGGCATAAAGGGTATCGAAGGCGAGGGAGGATTTGCCCGAACCGCTGACCCCGGTGACGACCACCAATTGCTCACGCGGGATACGCAATTCGATATTTTTCAAATTGTGCTCACGCCCACCCTTGATGTGAATGAAATCAGCCTTGCTCCCGTTTTTATTCATCTCGAAAAATCCTCTGCCGAATTCATAATTCGTCCATTAAGGAAAAGTTTCAACTCTAAGAAGCCATGGAATCTTAGCTTATAAATGGCAAAATGTCTTCCTTTGACCGAAACGGGTTGAAACGGAGAGGTTTTTTCTTTACCTTTCAATCAGAAGAAGCATTTTTTCCGTTTTTCCAGTTCAATGAGACTAAACGCGAAACCCATACTTTATGTAAAGAGAGGCTGTTCCTGGTGCCGGGAAGCCCTCAGCTTCTTTTCCCAGCATGGCATCGAAATCGATGTGCGCGACGTCGGGATGCGCCCGCAGAACATGCAGCGCATGATTGAAGTGAGCGGACAAACCAGTACCCCGACCCTTGAATACGGTGAATTCGTGGTGGCCGACTTTAGTCTGGACGAGCTGCACGATGAAATGGAGCAAGTCCCCGAAATCAAAAAAGATTGGGGTCTGGGCGACGACGACGAGTAAGTCGCTAAGGATAAGACATTTCCTTTTCTCCTCAATGGTCTTGAAACATTGGGGTAAACCCTGCCGATATTGTGATTTGACAATGGAGGAGTTGGGAACGGCAGGTCATGATGAGTGCCAGCATACCCATCCAGGCGGTGATCAAGTAGAGGCGTTCTTACCTCTAGAATGCACCATTGACCCTGTTGACTCCTACAGCCTGAAGTTTTGTCTGAACAAGGAAGGTGGAGGAGAGCCGCCCTGCAAAACAGACCCTGATGATTTGCGATAGGAACGAATTACGGATTGGAGATTCGATTTAGAGGTCAAAAGGCGCCGGATATGGTTTTTTAGCGGGAGACGAGGATCCTATTCCTTGTCGACCTAAGGAATTGACGTTGGCGGGGTTGGGTGCGAGGCTGTTGGCCTATGTCCGCTAACGGGGAAAATTTGCTCGGTCCGGTCCAACGCAAGATTGCTGGGGCGGCCGTTTCCTTTCTGGCCGTAATGGTTATTTTTTCCCTCGGGCTGCTGGTATTTTTTATATTGCAGAAAGTGGTCACTTTTTTTTCGGGGGTTATCTGGCCCTTGGCAGCGGCCGGAATTCTGGCCTTGATTCTACGGCCTTTGGTGAAATGGCTGGAAAGGGTCTTCAGGCTGAGCCGGACTGCTTCCATCATTGTGCTTTATGCGCTGGTGCTGCTGGCCGGGTGCGGTCTTTTGGCCCTGGCGGCTCCGGCGGTAATTTCGCAAGTGGTGGATTTTGTGGCATTGGCGCCCGTCCTTTTGGACAACGCCAAGGTATTTTTGGAGAGCAGGTTTCCCGATTTGCTGGAGAACTTTCGTTTCGAGTGGTTTAAGGAGTATTTCGACACTGCCTTGGAGGGGCTTCGCCAGATGGCGGCGGTTTCTCTACCGGTTATTCGAGAGGCCGGAATGTGGGTATTCGGACTCTTCGGCACAGCGGCGGCAGTGGCCATCGTTCCGATCTATCTCTTTTATTTTTTGCTGACCGACCGGGATCCTACTCAGGACCTGGAAAATGAAATGGTGTTTTTGGGTAAAGAGGTGCGGGCAGATTTGGTTTTTCTGGTGCGGGAATTTGCCGCAATCCTGGTGGCTTTTTTCCGCGGTCAATTATTGATCGGTCTCATCATGGGTGTTTTATTGGCCATTGGGTTTACCCTTTGCGGGTTAAAATTCGGTCTTCTGCTTGGCTTAACGATCGGTATTCTCAATATTATTCCTTACCTTGGAACGATTCTCGGACTGGCCACGGTTTTGCCCATAGCCTTTTTTCAGCCGGAAGGAGGATGGATGTTGTTGGCGTTTACCTTACTGGTGTTTTTTGCCGTGCAAATCATTGAAGGTTACCTGCTCACTCCAAAAATCATGGGCCGGCAAACGGGGCTTCATCCCCTGGCCGTGATCATATCGATATTTTTCTGGGGAACCGCCTTGAAGGGACTTCTGGGGATGGTCCTGGCCATTCCACTAACGGCATTCTTTATAATTGCCTGGCGTCTGTTGAAGCGAAAGTACCTGACGCGGCCTCAGGCGCAAACGATATAAGCCAACTCAAACTGCCCGCATTACATATTCTCGATAATCGCGGTGGCGAAGGCCGAACACTTCACCTCGGTGGCCCCTTCCATCAAGCGGGCCAGATCATAGGTCACCACTTTTGAGCTGATGGTAGTTTCCATCCCCTTGATGATGAGATCAGCGGCTTCGTCCCAGCCGAGGTAGCGCAGCATCAGCTCGCCGGAAAGAATGACGGAACCAGGATTTACTTTGTCCAAACCGGTGTATTTGGGTGCGGTCCCGTGGGTGGCTTCAAAAATGGCGTGACCAGTCTCGTAGTTGATGTTGCCGCCGGGAGCGATCCCGATGCCGCCAACTTCCGCCGCCAGGGCATCGGATATATAATCGCCGTTGAGATTGAGGGTGGCCACGACATCGTACTCAGCCGGGCGGGTGAGAATTTGCTGTAGAAAGGCATCCGCGATAACATCCTTGACGATGATGCCCTGAGGCAACCGGCACCAGGGTCCGCCATCAATTTCCTCCGCGCCAAACTCTTCCCTGGCCAATTCATAACCCCAGTCACGAAAGGCCCCCTCGGTAAACTTCATGATGTTGCCCTTGTGGACAAAGGTAACGCTTTTACGGTTTTGAGAGACGGCAAATTTAATGGCGGCGCGAACGAGCCTGGAAGTTCCCTCGCGGGAAACGGGTTTGATACCGAATCCGGCCGTATCCGGGAATCTGACCTTCTTGAAACGTTCCCCAAAATTTTCTTTGAGGAAGGTCTTGAATTTTTCCGTATCTTCGGAGCCTTCGCGAAACTCGATCCCGGCATAAATATCCTCGGTGTTTTCACGAAAGATAACCATGTCCACCGCTTCCGGTTTTTTCACCGGGCTTTGCACGCCACGAAAATACCGGACCGGGCGCAGGCAGACAAAGAGGTCCAGTTCCTGCCGCAGGGCCACGTTGAGCGAGCGTATGCCGCCTCCCACCGGGGTCGTTAGGGGTCCCTTGATGCCGACCAGGTATTGACGAAAACTGTCGAGGGTTTCGGACGGCAGCCAACTGCCGTTTTGATTGAATGATTTTTCACCGGCCAACACCTCAAACCATGCGATCGAACGGCTGTCCTCGTAGGCTTTCTCTACAGATGCATCGAAGACTCGTTGGGCCGCGGCCCAAATGTCCGGACCGATGCCGTCTCCCTCAATAAAAGGGATGGCAGGCCGGTCGGGCACCGTTAGTTTACCATTTTCAATAGTAATCTTATCGCCCCCCGGAGGGGGCTGCTGCGAGTCGTTCATTGGATTTAATTTATTCCTGGTCCGGGTTTGGTAAATTTTTCAAGCCAGCCGTTGGCAAAAATTATTGAGGCGGTCGAGTCCTTTTTCAATAACGTCATCTGAAGTAGCATAGCTGAGGCGCACACAATCGTCGTCACCAAAAGCGATGCCGGGTACCACGGCTACCATCTCCTCCTCCAGCAAGCGGGCGGAAAAATCGTTCGATGCCAGGTTGAAGGCGGAGATATTGGGAAATAAATAAAATGCTCCTTGGGCGCGCTGGCAGGAGATTCCGGGGATTGCTCCGAGTCGTTCCAGCATAAAGAGGCGCCGCCGGTCAAAAGCTTCCAGCATATTATTCACTTCCCTGGTTGCCAGCTCCTTGTTTTGCATGGCCGCCAATGCCCCGAATTGGGCGAATGTGGTGGCGTTGGAGGTGGTATGGCTCTGAATGCTGGAAACGGCTTTGGCAATTTCCGGGCGGGCCACAAGGGTTCCCAGACGCCATCCGGTCATGGAAAATGTTTTGCTGAAACCGCTTACCGTTATGGTGTGAGCGGCCGCTTCCTTGCTGAATCCTGCAGGGCTGTGATGAGTGACATCATCATAGAGCAGGTATTCGTAAATTTCATCGGACATCAAAAAGATATTCCGCCGCAGGATAACTTCCATGATCCCCTCCAGTTCCTGGCGATTGTAAACGGCGCCGGTTGGATTGGAAGGGCTGTTCAAGATGAAAAGGCGGGTGCGCTCCGTAATAGCGGCATCCAGTTGTTCCGGTGTAACCTTAAAGCCGGCGGAATCTTTGGCCGAAATAAATTTTGGTTCGGCTCCGACCAGTTTTGCCATTTCCGGGTAACTTACCCAATAGGGGGCAGCGATAAGGACTTCGTCCCCAGGGCCGCAAACGGCATTTATGGCCAGGTGGCAGGAATACTTTCCTCCCGGGTTAACAACGATGTTTTCGGCCTTGAGATCCTCGATCCCGTTTTCGGTCCGGTATTTTTCGGCCAGAGCCTCCCTCAACTGGAGCAAACCCGCGGCGGGTATGTATTTTGTTTGGCCTTCGCGAAGCGCCTTGAGGCAAGCCTCTTTTATGAAATCCGGAGTGTCGAAATCCGGTTCACCTGCGCCGAAACCGCAAATATCTTTTCCGGCCGCTTTTAAAGCTTTTGCCCGCGCCGTTACTGCCAAGGTGGGCGAGGGTGTTATGTTGTCCGCCCAAACGGACAATTTGAGATCATTTAAGGACATTTTAGTTTAATAAACCCGTGAAGGCTTTTGTTTTGAATAAAAGCCACGCAGGTTTACCAACCAAAATGCAATTGGCAAATGTAAAAGGCAAAATCTCCGGATCTTGAGAACCCGGAAATTTTACCAGTTGGCAAAAACTGGATTATTTCTTCCGGCGGGTCTTCTTTTTGGCTGCTTTTCTCTTGGCAACCGGTGCTTTCTTTTTGGCAACCTTTTTAGCGGGCGCTTTTTTCTTTACCGCCGCTTTTCTGGCCGGGGCTTTCTTTTTCGCCGCCTTTTTGGCCGGAGCCTTTTTCCTGGCTGCCTTCTTAGCGGGCGCTTTTTTCTTTACCGCCGCTTTTCTGGCCGGAGCTTTTTTCTTCGCCGCCTTTTTGGCCGGAGCCTTTTTCCTGGCTGCCTTCTTAGCGGGCGCTTTTCTCTTTACCGCCGCTTTTCTGGCTGGAGCTTTCTTTTTTGCAGTTTTTCTGGCCGGAGCCTTTTTTTTGACTGCCTTTTTTGCTGGGGATTTCTTTTTAGCCATATTTAACTTACCATTTGGTGTTAGGTTTATGTCAGGAAATTTTGCTATAAAAAGCTGTCAAAACTCAAATTCCCGGTAATCGGTCTTTTTATTTTTTTGAAGATTTTTGAAGAAATGGATCTTTCAATTTTAAAAAATAAAATCGAGCATTCCTGTCTCAGGTGCATCACTCCGATGGGATTGAATTTTAAGACTAATCTTCGAACTTTTTGAATTTCAATATCGATTTGATTGGCAACGTTCCGGCAACCGTTTAATTGTGGAAAAATCAAGTATCATCTTAAAACCGCTATTCCAATCCTGGCATTGGAAGAGAACATTTAATTTATTTACCAATCGCCTCCCCAAAAAAAATTAATGTACAGAAACTTAACGGTTCACTGGAAAAATTCAACAAAAATATTTCAATTTGCAAAGTTAATCCAACACCGTTAAAAATGTTACTCCCAGCTACAAGGGAGAAAGGATGCCAGGAACAAGATTATTATTCTAAAATCCTGCGGCATGTAGGGGAAATGCAGTTTAAATTAGTGGTTCATGGAATACTTTTTATCGTTATCAAATCCAGGAATTATTTCTCTGGCCGGGCCAATAATGAAAATGGATGAACCTTTCGATCAACAGTTCCTAAAGGCGGAGTATTTTGAAATCCAAAAAGGCGTGAATGCGATTCTGCCCGTCTGTTAGGCACAAGCACTTTATGTTCAGGGGTTGGGCGTATTTGCTTCGGGAACCATCGAGATCAAGCTGCGCGGTCAGCGGCCAGTAGATTGCTGGAGTCGATAGTTCTTTACAGCAAATCTAATTTCTCTTTTCCTTTGGGGAGGAAATTACTTTAGCAGATAACTCAACTTCCCAATTCAAATGGCAAGAGTGGTACTTCAAAATTTGGTTAAAGATTTTGCGGGTGTGAAACACAAGACGGTTCGCGCGGTTAACGATATCAATCTCAACATTTCAGATCGGGAGTTCATGGTGCTGGTGGGGCCTTCAGGGTGTGGAAAGTCGACCAGTTTGCGCATGATTGCGGGTCTCGAAGAAGTAACCTCAGGAAAAATCTATATCGATGATCGCGTCGTCAACGATGTCCTTCCGAAGGACCGTGATATTGCGATGGTTTTTCAAAACTATGCTCTTTATCCCCACATGAACGTTTACGATAACATGGCGTTCGGCCTGAAATTGATGAAACTGCCGAAAGCAGAGATTCAAAAGAGAGTGGGGGAAGCCGCCCAGATTCTCAATATCGAGGAACTGCTGGATAGAAAACCGAAAGCTCTTTCCGGGGGGCAACAGCAGAGGGTTGCGGTGGGGCGGGCCATCGTTCGCAACCCCAAAGTATTCCTTTTTGACGAGCCGCTTTCTAATCTGGACGCGAAAATGCGTGGTTCCATGCGCAAGGAATTGTCCAAGCTGCACCTCCGCCTGGATTCGACCATGATTTATGTTACGCACGATCAAGTTGAAGCCATGACCATGGGAGACCGGATCACGGTTATGGACGAGGGGCTTATCATGCAGACGGCCGATCCGCTGACTTTATACAACAGCCCGGAAAATATGTTTGTTGCGGGATTTATCGGCAGCCCTCCAATGAATTTTTTTCACGGAATTCTGGAAAGCGATGGGGGGGATTTGTTTTTTAGGGAAAATAGCGCAGGTGATTCTCCCATCCGATTAAAACTAACGGACAAGCTGGCCCGATCGGCCGGCAGCCATTCGGGAAAAGAAATCGTTTTTGGAATCCGTCCCGAAAATATAAACGATGTGGTCAATGGATCCGGCACCGGCGGGCAGTCCACCATAACGGCCAGGCTGGAAGTTTCCGAAACGATGGGGTCGGAAACGCATTTACACCTGCACAGCGGCGGGCATTCTTTTATCGCGAGAATAGAAGCGGGCAAGCGTTATCACGTCAACGAAATGGTGACGGTCAAATTTAATCTGGAACATGGGCACCTCTTCGATCCCGTATCAAAAGATGTATTGAAGAGCAGCGCCTGAGGTCCAGTTGTTTTAGTTCAATCTTATTTCAGGTAAGTAAACGCTTCCGGTGAAACCTTGGGGATTTCCCCAGCCAAACGGTCCGGGGAAAAGTTGTCCTTGGGAAAATTCTGACCGAGTGCGGCGGCCAATACGAGGAAACGGGTTTTGGAACGGGTCCGCTCATCGAAAAAATCGATTGTTTTGGGGAAGCCCTCCTGGCCCATTCTTTTTACGCTGATAATTTTGAAAGACTTCAGGGGTTGGCCTTCCCTGTCGATCAATTCGGCTTTGAGCCATTGACGGCTTTTTTCTTCCAGCAAGATGCGAACAGCACCCAAAACGGGATTTTGTTTTTTAACGGTCTCGGGAGGATACATGAGAAAGGCAAAAACCGTTCGTCCCAATTTTCTGGATTTTCCCTCGAAAACATAAGTGGGCCAGTAGATGAAGGGCATTTGCAAATCGAAAGGGGAGACAACCAGTTCCGGGAAAATCGGCTCGAACAATTCCTCTCCCCCTAATTCCCTGGCCTCTTGGGGGGAGTTACGGCCAAGGCTCCATACTCTCGGCTGGGGGCCATTATGAACCAGCATGGCGGTATGGGTACCGACTTCATTGCTTCCGGTTCCGAGGAATAAAATTCTAGTTCGGGCGCCGGAATCACTCCAGGTTCCCCAAAGCTGCCCATGATGAATAGAAGTCGGACCCCTGCGGGGCATGTGCTTCAATTCAAATTTGAAACTGTAGTCCCCGCCCAGCCGCTGCCGTCGAAAATCCTGCAAGATCCTTTCCCCTGCGAGTTGCTCCAACTCTTCCGTTGAGGAAATATGGGGCTGAGGCGGCGATGGCTCAATTTTCTCCTCCTGCCCGATTGCCGCTGGTAAGGAAAGCGGGAGGATGGGAATCAATAACAAAACAGGCCACCAAATGCGGCACTGGGGTTGGGTATTGGAGGATAAGTCCCGTTTTACCGGGTAACCCGTTTCAAGGCTGCTCGGGAGTATCCGCATCGGATTCCCCTTCTTGTTCTCCCTCTTGTTCGACCGTATCGGCATTGGCGTCGGCAGTTGCTGCGGCCCCCTCGATTGCTTCCAGGTCGGGGCTTTGCAATAAAGTTGGGATGCTCAGTTCATCTCCGGAATTCTCGATTGGAAGTGGCGTCTCCGGCGCCGTCGCCGTATCGGAGATGCTGACCGGCAGGGAGCCTTCCTCAACCTGTGGTCCCCCGGCACCCGAAATATATCCCAGATAGAGTCCGAGACTGATAAGAAAAAAGGCCACCGTGGCGCCCATGGTCCACTTTTTAAGCAAACCGCCGGCTTCGGCGCCGAAGGTTGACTCGGCCAGACCGCCGCCGAAGGCAGTGCCCAGACCGGCAGCGGTGTTTGCCCTCTGTAAGAGAATCAAAAAGATCAGGAAAACACTTATTATTATTAAGAGTAGAGTAAAAAATGCTGAAATGATGCTGCCCATATTTTCTTTCGGGTTCGGGTTCGGCTGGGTCGATTAAACCCAGGGTTTCAAAAATGTTAAATAGGGATCAGAACTCTTATTCAATATCCGTGGTTATATTTTATGAAACATTGACATTAAATATGAAAGAGAGGCGAAAATGCAAATATGATGGCAAGAATCAAGAACTTAATGTTTGGTAATTTGAGCCAAGCGCCAATAAAATAGCATCTCAGGCGTTGATGCCCAGCTTTTCAAGGATGCGCTGCAAATCATCGTTGCCGTAGTATTCGATGACAATCCGGCCTTTTTTAGGAGTATGGCGAACTTTGACCTTGGTATTGAATCGAAGTTCCAGTTGATTTTCCACCGCCTTGATGGCGGTTGATTCCGAGACCGGACTTTTCCTTGGGCCGGTAGGCTTTTTCCCTTCGCGGTAACGGCGGGCCACCCGCTCGAGTTCGCGCACGCTGAGGCCGGCCTCGATGATTCGTCTGGAAACAAGTATGCGCTGTTCGCTGTCTTCGATTCCGAGGAGCACCTTGGCATGGCCGACGGATAAAAGACCTTTGCTCAGATAGCCCTGGATTTCCCCCTCCAGCTGGAGCAGGCGGAGGGAGTTGGCGACGGTGGCGCGGCCTTTGCCAACACGTTCGGAGACTCCTTCCTGAGTGAGATCGAAATCCCGGATGAGGCTGGCATAACCGAGGGCCTCTTCCACCGGGTTAAGCCCCTCGCGCTGCAAATTCTCGATCAGGGACATGGCCGCGCTGGAAGCATCGCTGGCCACCACCACGCGGGCGGGAATTTTCTTCAATTTCAATTCCTGGCAGGCCCGATAACGGCGTTCTCCGGCTATTATCTGAAATTCACGGTCTACCTGGCGTACCACGATCGGTTGCAAGAGACCTTCGGAGCGTATGCTCTCGGCCAGTTCCCGTACCTGCCCGGCATCGATCTCGCGCCTGGGCTGGTAGGGGTTTGGAGTGATTCGATCAATCGATATTTCCCTGAATTCACCTGTTGTGGACAGATTCTTTTCGTCCGTGGGCAGGCTTTTTTTATTTTTCCGTGAAACGGATCCGGAAGAGCCGGCGGCCTTACCGGTTTTTTTTGAGGTTTCCCCGGGTTTGATGCCCGGTCCGGCAACGCCTCCAGAAATCAGGCTCCCCAATCCTCGGCCCAGTCGATTTTTAGTTTTCGCCATGGAAAAATTTGATTACTTATTTGCGGGATTGGGGCACGAAGATCGTTTGACCGGCCTGGAGGTCTTTGGGGTTGGTGATTTTGTTGGCATTTTGGATATCCGCGACCGTGGATTGGAATTTTTTTGCGATAGCAGATAGTGTGTCGCCGCTTTCCACTGTATAGGCAACCCCTTCTTTCGGATAGTCGTCAGAAAAAATTCGGGTCTGGTTGATCTCGGGCTTTGCCGCGACCGATTCCGCGAGGGCTTTGATGGCTTGCTGGGTTTGCAGGGCGAGGCGCTCCATCTGGCTGCCGACCTCCCGGATAATTTCCGATTTTTCAGCATCCAGGCGAGCCAGCAGTTCCTCTCTGGTGGAGGCCAACCGGTTGTTCAATTCCGTGACCGTGGCGAGCCGGGCGAGACTGTTTTCCTGTTGTTCGAGGCGGGTTCGGAGGAGATTTTTCAAATCCTGGTTTTCTCTGGAAAGTCTTTCCAGTTCCAGGTTGAGGCGGGCCATCTGCTGCCGCAAGAGGGCCAGATCCTCCTTCATATCGGCCAATTCGATTTTTTCGCTATCGATGATTTTGGGCGATTTTTTGGACAGCGCGGAGTAAGCCGGATTAATCCATAAAAGCCCCAATGCAAGGGTGCAGACGACACATAAAACCTGTCTTTTTACTCTGAGCATAGGCCTCCTCCTGAGGGTTCTTTAAGGTAAACTTTCTCCATCGGTGAATGTCAAATGAATCGTCGGTTCGAGGGGCTACTTTTTCTTTTTAAATTTAACCCATGGATTGGGTGAACTGAGAGGCAGCATTTCTCCGCCTGCGAGGAGAGTTCCGGTTGAAAAAGGAAAACCCCTGATAAATTCAGCGACCGGAAGCATTCTCCCGCCCGGTCTTTGCAAAAACAGGAATCGCAAAATTCCCTCACCGGTGGCAACATCAAGGGCAGTGCCGCCGGAATTTATTACTTCTCCCGGTTGGCCGCTGAAGGGTTCTTCGCCAGCGGCGGCCTTTCCTATCTTTATTCGTACCCCATTGTAATCAAAACAGCAGCCCGGCCAGGGCTGCAAGGCTCGTATGCGATCGACCAGTTGGTGCGCCGAGTGGCGGAAATCGAGGCAGCCGTCGCTTTTTCTTATGAACCTGGTATAAGTTGCCTGGGTAGAATCTTGCTCCCGAAAATTTGCTTCGCCCTGAAATAGAGCAGGCAGGCACCGGCGGAGAAGCGGGACGGAGGCTAGGCTTAGCTTTCCCCGTAATTCGGCGGTGGTATCGTCCAGGTTTATGGGGACCGGTTGGCAATCAAGGACGGGTCCGGCATCTACCTTGGGCGCTATACCCATGAAGGAGACGCCCGTTTCGGTTTCACCCGCGGCAATGGCCGCCTCGATGGGGGCAGGCCCCCGGTAGGCAGGCAGAATCGAGGTGTGTAAATTAAAGACTCCCAGAGAGGGAAAATCGAGCAGGTCCTGTTTGAGAATGTGGCCGTAGGACATGACCAGAATGAGGTCGCAGCCAAGTTCCCGCAGCCAATCGAGATCCGGCGATCCTATTTTTTCCGGCTGACGCAAAGGCAGGCCTTTTCCCAGTGTCCACTCTTTGACCGGATTGGCTGTTAGTTTCAATCCGCGCCCCGATGGTTTATCCATTCCCGTGAAGACTCCGGCCAGTCGGATATTCAGTCGTTGTTGATTTACAAAAAGGTCCTCCAGCATCGGCAGGGCGATGGAATCAGAACCCATAAAAACTGTTGTTACCGGTTCCAAGGGAAATGCTATCCTTTTCGGTCAGGTAATTTATTCCTCACTTGAGGCTGGTAAAAGTCTTTGGAACGTTTCGGTTTTCCGGCCAACTTGAAACGCATCGGGCAGCCCTGCAGGTCGAACTCGGCGTGGAAACCTTTTTCCAGGTAGCGGCGGTAACGGTCGTCGAGGTTGGCAGCCAGGTTGCAGTAGAGCCTGATCTGAAAGGGCCGGGCGCCGGTCTGCACGGCATAATAAACCTTGAAGCGCTTCCCCTTGATTATCGGGGGGCGTTGGCGTTCGGTCAGTTCAGCGATCAGGCGATTGAGCTTCGGGGTGGAAAGTTGAGTCGATTGAATTTTGTCCAGTTGGCGAGCCTCGAAAAGGATTTTATGGATTGAGAATCCCTTTAAGGCGGAGACAAAAAGGATCGGGCTGTCCGGTAAAAAAAATAGCTCCTTGTAAATGGCTTTGGAAAATTTCTGGCGAAAATCTTTTTCATTTTCATATCCCTTGAGAGGTTCGCGCTGGAAGGCTTCGAGAGCCAGGTCCCATTTATTGACCACCACTGCCAGGGTTTTTCCGGATTTGATAATATGCCCGGCCAGGGACTTGTCCTGTTTGGTCACTCCGCTGAGGGCGTCGAGAACGAGAAAAACGACATCGGCCCGGTCCATAGCACTCTCCGACCGCAGGGATGAAAAAAACTCCAGGGAGGAACTCATCTTACCCTTTTTACGAACTCCAGCCGTGTCGATGAGCCGGAAAGGCCAGGTGCCTCCTTCTTTGGGGCGGTAATCGAGGTCCAGTGAAACAGAGTCGCGAGTGGTTCCAGGCACCTCGGTGACAACCAATCTTTCGGATTTGAAAAGACGATTGCAAATGGAGGACTTTCCCACATTGGGGCGACCGGCGAAACAGATTTGAATACGCCCTTCCCCGGTTTCTTCCACGGGTTGAGGTTTAGGCCCGAGAGCCTCGTCAATGCTCTCCCGCAAAGTGCCAGTCCCGCGTCCATGTTCCGCCGATATCAAGTAGGATTGGTCGAAACCCAGGCGGGCAAAATCCGCTCCCAGAGATTCATGCCGGTCCGTGTCGATTTTATTGATAACGAGGATCGGTTCTTTTCCGTATTGGCGCAATTTCTCTGCCACGGCCTCGTCCAGCGGGGTGCATCCATCCCGGCCGTCCACCATAAAGAGGATGAGTCCGGCCGCCTGAATGGCGAAGTTGACCTGTTCTTCCACCGCCCGGACAAGGATTTCTTTGCTTTCACCGGCATCCAGTCCGATGCCTCCAGTGTCCATGAGGATGAAATCGTTGTCGATTTCCACAGCGTTGACATCGCGGGTGACCCCCGGCTCGTCATGGACGATGGCAATGCGCCGCCCCGCCAGGCGGTTGAAAAGCCGGCTCTTGCCCACATTGGGTCTGCCCACTAGGGCTACACTGCGCTCATTATTCATCTTTAGTTTTCAAATTAATTTATCCTAAATTCTGTAAAAATTGCTCGATCCGTGAGACGGCTTCGATCAAGAGGTCGTAACCAGTGGCAAAGCTGGCCCTGACAAAACCCTTTCCGCTGGGGCCGAAGGCGGTTCCGGGAACCACTGCCACCTTCTGTTCTTTGAGTAAACGGTGGCAGAACTGCTCCTCGGACAAACCGGTTGATCGAATATCCGGAAAAGCGTAAAAGGTTCCTTTGGGCAAATGGCAAGGCAAACCGATCTCGTTGAAACGGCGCACAATGTAATCGCGCCGCCGCAGGTATTGCTGGCGCATTGACTCGACCGCCTCCTGGCCATGGCGGAGGGCCTCCAAAGCGGCTTCCTGACTGACGATGGGGGCACAGAGCATCCCGTATTGATGGACACTGGTCATGGCCTCGATCAAGGGGGCCGGGCCGCAGGCGAATCCAATGCGAAACCCGGTCATGGCAAAGGCCTTGGAGACGCCGTGGAGAAAAAGGACGCGCTCTTTCATCCCGGGCAAGGCTGCGATGCTGCGGTGTTTTTGACCATAGGAAAGTTCGGCATAGATCTCGTCTGAAATGATGAGCAAATCCTTTTCCTCGGCAAATCGGGCAACACTGGCCATAGAATCGGCTTCCAGCACGCCTCCGGTCGGGTTGGTGGGGAAGTTGAGCAAGAGCGCTTTGCAGCCCGGCTGCCAGGCCTTGGCCAGCGTTTCCGGATTCAGTGAAAATTGGTCCTCCGCAGAGGTGGCAACGGGGACTCCCAGGCCATGGGACAGTTGGATGCAGGGATGGTAGGCCACATAACAGGGTTCGTGGTAAAGGGCTTTGTCGCCTGGATTGATGAATGCCCGCAGAGCCGCATCAAGCCCTTCCGATACTCCGGTTGTGACGAGAATTTCATTTTCCGGATGATAACCGAGACCGAAATGTTCTTCAACATAATCGGAAATGGCCCTTCTGAGCTGGATCAGGCCGAGATTGTCGGTATAACTGGTTTTACCGCGTTCGAGGGCAAAAATAGCGGCTTCGCGGATTCTCCAGGGGGTGTGGAAATCGGGTTCCCCGATGCCAAGGGAGATCGCATCGGGCATTTTCGAGACAATGGAGAAAAATTCCCTAATGCCCGAGCACGGCAGGCCCTGGACATGCCTGGCGACAAAGCGGGAGGTATCCTCATTCATGGATATTGAGAATTATCCGGATCAGTTCAGGGACTGATGGCCGGTTTATCGGGGTCGCCGCGCTCCCCTCCAAGGTAATAGCCCTGTTCCTTGTAAGCCCGAAGGAGGAAATGGGTTACGGTGGAAAGGACGCCTTCGATGGTGGCCAGTTTCTCCGAGACGAAAGCGGCAACATCGTGCAGGTTGGCTCCCTTTACGACACAGAGCAAATCATAGCCGCCGGACATGAGGTAGCAGGTTTCCACTTCGTCGAAACGGCTGATACGCTCACCCATGCGGTCAAAGCCTCCTTCCCGTTCGGGTGAAATTTTAACTTCGATGAGAGCCCGCACATGGTTGCCGGCGTCAACATTGGGATGCAGCACGGGCCGCCAGCCGAGGAGAACTTTTTCGGCTTTCAGCTTTTCCAATTCGCTTTCCACTTCGGCTTGTTCCAGCCCCAGGATTTCCGCCATTTGCAGGGTGGAAAGGTTTTCGCTTTCGAGGAGGAGTTTGAGCAGTTTATTCATGAATCTATGAGTGAGTGTTCGACATAGTGTTTTAATAAATCATTAACACGCAATATCAATGGGGGGTAATCTTTCAAATCAGGACGCTGCCAGCCTACCTAGAACCTATCTCGAATTCGCAGATGCATAATTGCTCTCTGCATCAACATCATCGAATTTGAGATAGGTTCTAATAACCCTCCGCCAGCGCATCCTCCCGGCGAGGGTCGGGGGATGCAAAGAGTTTCCCCTGTTCAATATGGATGCTCTGTGCCGCCCCCATGGTTTTTTTGATAGAGATGGAGTGTCCTTTTTCCATCAATAAACGCAGGGTATCGGGACTCAGGCCGGTTTCCACTCTCAACTCCTCAGGATACCACTGGTGGTGGACTCTCGGGGCGTTGGTGGCTTCGGCGATGTTCATTTGATGGTCGATTACGTTCACTATGATCTGCAGAACGGTCGAAATAATACGGCTCCCGCCAGCCGCTCCGGTTATGATGAATGGCTTGCCGTCCTTTAGAACAATGGTCGGCGCCATGGAACTGAGCATACGCTTGCCCGGCTCCACAGCATCGAATTCACCACCGATCAATCCGAAAGCATTGGGCGTCCCCGGCTTGGCTGAAAAATCATCCATCTGGTTGTTGAGCAGGATCCCGGTTCCCGGAACCATGTAATTGTTGCCGTAACTTAAATTCAGGGTGTAAGTGTTGGCCACTGCGTTGCCCCAGCGGTCGACAATGGAAAAATGTGTCGTTTCCTCGCTTTCCTGAAAAATTCGCGGTTGGCCGGGCGCGATGGCGTTGCTGGGTTTGGCCCGATCCCTTTTAATCGTGCGCCTCAAGTGCTCGGCATATTCCTTGGAAATCAACCCATCCACCGGAATCGCGGCAAAATCCGGGTCGCCCAAATGTTTGGAACGGTCAGCATAAGCCAGTTTCATTGTTTCGGCCATCAAGTGGATGGATTCGGCCGACTGCTGGCCCATTGATCTCAGGTCGTAGGGTTCCAGCAGGTTCAGAATCTGGATAAGATGGACACCACCCGAACTTGGGGGCGGCATCGAGAGCACTTCGTATCCCCGGTAGGCGCCTTTCACCACCGGACGAATGACCGGTTGGTAACTTGCCAGATCATTCAGTGTAATGAGACCGCCTTTGGCTTCCATGTCGGCGGCGATTCTGGCACCAATCGATCCCGTGTAAAAAGCATCGGGACCTTTTTCAGCAATTAGTCGAAGGCTTGCCGTCAAATCCGGTTGCCGGAGAATCTCCCCACTCTTGAAAGGGGTCCCATCCGCATTATAAAACACCTTTCGAGCGGCCGGTGATTTTTGCAAACGCTCCCGCGCTTCCAATAGTGATTTTCGCAGTCCATCGGTAACCGGGAAACCGTTTTCGGCCAGATTGATGGCTGGCTGCAAAGCGCGGGCAAGAGAAATCGTGCCGTAATTCTCCAAGGCCAAAGCCAGGCCTCTGACCGTTCCCGGCACTCCTGCGGCAAGAAGGCTGTAACGAGATTTTTCCGAATCCGCCTCACCTTTTTCATCCAGAAACATATCGCGGAATCCACCCAACGGGGCTTTTTCCCGATAGTCGATGGCGATGGTTTTCCCGCTTTCCGCAAGGTGCGCCAGCATAAACCCGCCCCCTGCTATATTGCCCGCCCGGGGCAACGTCACCGCCAAGGTAAACCCTACCGTAACCGCCGCATCAACTGCGTTTCCACCCTCTTTCAACACATTGAGCCCTGCTCTGGTGGCATTGGCTTCTTGCGTCGCCACCATGCCCTGCCGGCCCTCCGCCGGGTGAAACCTCGCCATCGAACTTTGAATGGCGGCATCCTGTCCGAGCAGAGGGAAAACACCGCCCGCTAAAAGCAAGGCTGCCAACGATAAGACAAAAGAAAACCCTCTGCTCAAAGAAACCCGCCCCAAACATACAATACATTGATTCATTGGCTTGCTGTTATGCCGATCCTCCTAAGTTTCAGTGGAAAGCGTCAAACCAGATATTGCGCCACAATCACCAGAATATTTGTTATTCGGCTGCCCCTTCGACGTGGCTGGAATAATAAAAAAGACGCCGCAGAACAAAGTCTGCGGCGTCACCCACTGCTTAACAAACTACAAACCAGACTGAAACTATGAACTAAACTCTCGCTCTAGTCTCTCCAATCAGGTTAGGTTTCAAAATCTTAGACGGGTTTGACCACAGAACGTTCAATCATGCGTTGAATTATTTTCCGAACTTTCAACCCCTTCACACCGATGTTTACCCGTTAAAAAGTGTAGGCGCCACTAGTAAAACCAGCGACGCCTACAAGAGTTAACCAAACTACAAACCAGACTGAAACTATGAACTTTAACCCTTGCTTCCAAATTCCATAGGAACAGACTTGAAATAAGAGACTCAGGCTTGGGTCAAAACGTTCAAAATTTATGTTTAATAATTATTCCGGCAGGCCAGGATGCCCGGTGCCAAGGCGATTGTTAGAAGCTTGGGCGCGGAATTAGGGAGCGGTAGGGATGAGAATCACCGGGGGTATGGCCAGGGGTATTCCCCTTAAATGCCCTATCAAAAATGTGCGGCCAGCCACTGACCGAATACGCCAGGCGCTTTTTTCAAGTCTGGGAAATGCGGTCGCCCAAAGCTCCGTGCTCGACCTGTTTGCGGGGAGCGGTTCCTACGGGCTGGAAGCGATCAGCCGAGGCGCCAGCGATTGCCATTTTGTGGAGAAAAATCGACTTGCCCTTGCTTCCTTGAAAGAGAATCTGGCCACCGTTAAAAAAGCTTTGGGAGGAGGAGAACCTCTTTGCCGGATCAGTTCCAGAGATGTGTTCTCCTGGCGGCCCAAAGAACCTCGTGGCTTCGATTTTATTTTCATCGATCCGCCCTATTCTCAAGCGGTCGAAAGTTCGGATTCGCTCTTTGCCTTGGCGGAAAGTTGCCTCAGCGAAAATCCCGACAGTCGCCTCCTGTTTGAAATGCCGGGCGATTATTGTCCCAACCCCGGTGGCTGGGAACTGGTTCGGCGCTTGGGCAGCCAAAAAGCCGGGGAACCGGCAGTAAATATTTTTAAACGAAGTTCGCCCGGTTAAAGTGGCAGCGCTAAATGAATCTCGGGCCCGTCACATCAGGCCCAATTTCGCCCCAATTATCGATACTGCGGCAATGCAGGCGGTCTCCGTGCGCAGCACCCTCTCACCCAGGTGAACAAGGGTAAAGCCCGCTTTGCGCAATGAATTCCTTTCCCCAGGCGACCAGCCTCTTTCCGGGCCAACCGCCAGAAGGCAATGTTTTTCCTTCACCTGATAATGGGATAAAGCCTTTTCTGCTTCATAGTTATCGAGGGCGATCCGATCCTGACCTTCTTCAAAACCATTCAATGCCTGCAAGAGGGAAGGGGAGTGTGAAACCTCCGGAAGATGCGTTGAGAATGCCTGTTCAGCTCCCTCAATGAGATGCCGGCTCCACTCGTTGGTATTCCACAATTTGCTTTTTCTATACGATGGCTCTCCCTTTTCGGTATCAAAAAAGACCATTCTTGCGAGACCCAGGCTGGTCCCCTCTTTAAGCAATTTCCTGGCTGTTTGAGGCCGGGGTAAACCAACCAGCAAGGTCATGGGACCGGGTTTCGGGGGTTCCTTTCCCCATTCGAATTTGAGGCGCAATTCCCCTCTTTTTTCTCCGCTTAAAACTGTGGCTTTACCGCGAGGTCCGTTGACCATGCCGACATCGAATCGGTCGTCTTTTTGTATTCTGAGGACTTCCCGTAGATGAACCGTCCGTGGATCGCCGGCGGGCAGCGTCCGGTAATTCGATTTGTTTTGAAATAATATTAAATTCATGGAGTGGGGTGTATCAATATCGGATTATTAATTTTCTTTGTCATCTCCAATAATCTGCCTAAGTTGTCTGAAGTGAATCTATTCTTTCAAATCATTTACGAAGATGGGTATATACAATAGCAAACCTGGAAAAACGTTGGTATGTTGGCCTTTGCTGATCCTTGGATTTTTGCCACGGGTCATGGTTGGAAACGAGCCGCAGGCCATTTACCTGACCTGGCAGGGCGATACCAACCAAACCATAACCATCAACTACCTTACCTCGGAAAAAGATGCCAAAAGCATCGTTTATTACGACACCGAATCCCGGGGAGGCGATCTTGAAAAATACCGGTTTACGGCGGGGGGCCGCAGCCACAGCCTGCCAGGAATACCCAGTGGGCCAAAAGTTCACAGGACTAAATTAAAGGACCTGGAGCCTGGTGGCACCTATTATTTTGTGGCTGGCGATCCACAGTACGGGGTCTTGGCGGAGCGGAAATTCCGCACCATTCCCAATGATGGTTCAGCCCTTCGGTTTGTCTCAGGGGGGGATATGGGAATTGGTGAAACCGTCCGCCAGCTCCTTCGCCAGGCGGCGGCCAGAGAACCTCATTTCGCCCTGATCGGGGGCGATATTGCCTATGCCAACGGAAATCCGGCAAACCTCTATATCTGGGAGGAATGGATGACGCAATGGACCGAGGAAATGATCACCCCCCAAGGATTTACGGTGCCAGTAGTGCTCGCAATCGGGAATCATGAAGTAAGCAGCCGTTACGATGGAAAGGTTGAAGATGCCCCATTTTATTTTGGTTTTTTTGCCCAGAGCGGCAGGCAAAGCTACTTTCGCCGCCAGTTTGGTCCCAACCTGGTGGTTTATTTTCTTGATTCGGGCCACATAGCATCTCACCAAAGCCAGGTATCCTGGCTGGA
>JAJFLV010000048.1 GCA_021772535.1 Opitutales bacterium
AGATGCCAGGCGGCTTTGCGCCCGGATGGGCTGGACGCCCCTCGGGCGCAAACCAACGCCGCAGGTGCTGCCGTGCCGCACAAATCCTTTGGACAGAGGCAGTTATGTGTTTGAGCAGCGTTCCGGCGGGGCAGCAGGGCTTCCAGCCCGGCAAGCCCCGTCGCGCCTTGCTCAAAACATATAATTGCTCTCTGCATCAACATCATCGAATTTGAGATAGGTTCTAGAAACCACTTTCGGTCGTCTTGATTGGCTACGTTATTAAACCATGCTTCCTGTGGCCTGATCACCTCCCGAGAGGACGGAAGCGGAGGCGATATGTTGTTTTGTAAGAATTTGATATTCAGTAATATGTGAGTATTTAATACTTGCCTGTTGAGGATTATTAAATTTGTTCAACGCATTCCGGGGAGCCAGATCATCTCCGGTGATATTTTTAGCATTGCGGTAATTTGTTGGCCATTCCATGAAAAATCATATTATTTGTATGTTTTTTTAGGCTGGATACTCGGATAAAGAAAGACTTATGGGCTATCAAAAAGACAGAGAAATTATCGAATTCATTCAATGGTTGCCGAAAACGGAGACTCATCTGCACATTGAAGGGGCGATTCCTTTTCATTTATTGAAAGAATTGGATCCTGTGCAATTTTCAGAACCTCCGGCTTCCTGGGATCGTGATTTCAAATTTTCCACCTTCAAGGAGTTTGAGGACGAACTTCTCAACATGGTTCATCAGTGGTATATTTCTCCTGAGCGCTATCATATAGCGGCGAGAGAAATATTCCATTCCCTGGTGGAGCAAAATGTAAAATACCTGGAATTAAGTTTTCATGCGGGAGTGATGGACTATCATGATCTAAATGGACCCGAAGTCGTCTCCGCGATCAAAAGCGCTGCTCCGGAAAACCTCCAGGTGCGAGTTTTTTTGGGTATGCTGCGAAATCATTACAGCGAGAAGATGGCACCCATTCTGGACGATTGCCCAAATTGGGAAGGGCTCGACGGGATCGATCTGCACGGCCCGGAAAGATTGCCCATCCAGTCATGGAAGGAGCGGCTGTGGAGGGCGGCCCGCGATGCTGGAATGGAAACGAAAGCCCATGCAGGCGAATTTGGTGGGGCCGATTATGTGCGGGATGCCATTGAACTGCTCAATGTTAAGCGAGTTCAGCATGGTGTTCGGGCGATTGAAGATCCCGCAGTTGTGCAAATGGTTCTGGATCGGGATGTCACCTTCGACGTTTGCCCCATCAGCAATATCAAACTGGGGGTGGTTGAAACCATGGAAGAACACCCAATCCGTCAATTGTTCGACCAGGGGGTCCGCTGCACCATCAGCACCGATGATCCGCTTTCCTTTGGCAATCGCCTGGTTGATGAGTACGAAGCACTGTCGGTGGATGTTTTTTCCAAAGTGGAACTGGCCAAAATTGCCCGTAATGGTTTCGAGGTCGCTCTTATGGAGGCGGAGGAAAAAGCTCCTTATCTTGCCCAGATCGATTCCTACCTGGAAAAAAATTAACGAGTTAGCCTCGATGGTCGAGGGAGAGGAAATTACTGTCGAGACGCCCGCTGGCATTGACCGGGTGCGCGCCGACAAAGTTTTGCACAACTTGTGTCCGGAAATCAGCCGAACCCGCCTGCAAGTCTTGTTCGAGAAGGGTCTCGTCTGGCTTGACGATGTCGCCATCGGTAAAAGCCGTAAAGTTTCCGCAGGTGAGAAAATTACTTTCTTCCTTCCACCGAGTGTTCAGTCAGAATTAATACCGGCGGACATTCCGCTGGATATTCTTTACGAGGATGATCACCTGATCGCCGTAAACAAGGTTTCCGGAATGGTGACCCATCCCGGCAACGCCACCGGAGACGATACCTTGGTGCATGCCTTGCTTCATCATTGCGGTGAAAATTTAAGCAAAATCGGGGGTTCGCTGAGACCGGGAATCGTGCATCGTCTCGATAAAGAGACCAGCGGCGTCATTGTCGCCGCGAAGAGCGATTCTGCCTATATGGGAATGAGCCGACTATTCGCTGAGCGCCAAATAGATAAAGAATACGTGGCCGTGGCGACCGGCAAACCGAGTCTGCCAAGCGGAACCATCGATAAACCAATCGGACGTCACCCGGTTAATCGTGTCAAAATGGCCGTAATTCCTCATGGGCGCCCAGCGCGCACCGATTGGGAGATACTGGAATCTTTCGGGCAACAATTTTCACTTCTTAGACTGAAAATTCACACAGGACGAACCCATCAGATCCGCGTTCACCTGGCCCACCTTGGACACCCCGTGGTGGGGGACGCGGTTTACGGAAACAAATCTTCGAGAACTGATATTCCGGGCGTCAAACGCACCATGCTGCACGCCAGGAAACTCAGTTTTCAGCATCCGGTTGATAATCAATCGGTGAATTTGAAAGCCGATCTGCCGGAAGACTTTTCAGCATTGTTATCTCTGCTGCGCAAAGAATTCGGCCGCCAATCCGAAACGCAGGTTATAGAAGGTGTGTAAAAAGTATTCCTGACCGGCAACCTTGGCGAGGGTGAGGAGGGTCAAGAGGGCGATCGGGAAAATATCCGCCCTTGATTCTGGCAGTCCGGGAAGAGAACAGCGTTCCGCAAGCGTCATGGCTGAAAGTTTCCGGTAGAGGCTCTCGATTTCCTTAACGGGCAGTTTGTTGGGATATTCCTCCAGTTCCATTCCCATCTTCCGGGCCAGCAAGGACCTCGTATAGGTAAAGGCTCCACCAGAGCCTACCAGAGGGGTGCCGCCTTTTTCGAACCGAAAACCGGATTCGGAAATTTGATTTTGAACCGTGTTCACAATCTGATCCCGGGCGGCGGCGGGCATTGGTTTCCCTGGATCGTTGACATGAATTTCCATCAACCGGACCGCACCAAGCTTGAGGCTGGCCGTTTGCTGCGTTTGTCCGTTTGAAAAATCGATTAGCTCCAAACTGCCTCCCCCCAAATCCGCCATCTGAAAACGCTGCAAGTGGCTTAAAATGGGATCCTGGGCTGCCCCCAGGGCAATGTAGCGAGCTTCTTCGCAGCCACTCAAGACGCGCAACCGAAGACCGGTTCTTTCTTTAACCGCCTGGATGAATTTTTGTCCGTTGTCCGCGTCCCTGACGGCGCTGGTGGCTGTTACTAGCACTTTGGCAGGGTTGTAGGGCGAAGTTTTTCGATGCAGAGATTGAACTGCCGCCGCTCCTTCCGTAATGCTTTTTTCCTGCAAATGAGGAGTAGTGCCTCCGATCCCCTCACTGATCCGTGTATCGAGGGTTGCCTGGTGGAGAACTTTCAGCCGCGCGCCGGATTGAGCAACCAGTAGTTTAATCGTATTGCTGCCCACATCGATAAAGGCTGCGGTAATCTTATCCAAAGTCATCAAAATTAAAGGCAAAATCCGGATTTGGCGATGAGGACGACGAATTCACCTTTCAAGCTTCCGGATAACACCTTTGACTGAACCTCGATGGCCGTTCCGGTGTGAAAAGATTCGTGAATTTTGGTCATTTCTCGCGCTACACAAATCGTCCTTTCGGGACCCAGAATCTCGATCAAATCCTCCAGAAACTTGGTTATGCGGTGTGTCGATTCGAAGAGAACAAGAGTATAATCGAAATCCCGGTGACGCTCAAAAAATCGTATTCTGGCTGATTTTTTTGGGGGCAGAAAACCTGCGAATAAGAAACCATCGCTGGGGAGGCCGGAAGCACAGAGGGCGGCCATTACCGCTGATGGTCCGGGGATGGGTATGACCGGCAGATTACGCCGACGGCATTCCCGCACAACCCGGAAACCCGGATCGCTAATGGCAGGGGTGCCCGCATCGCTGACAATGCCTATGGTTTTCCCCTTTTCAATAAGGTCGGCAATTTTCGAGGCTTCACTTTCTTCGTTATAGTTGTGCAGAGCGATTGTCCGGGCGGATATTCCCAAATAGGAGAGGAGGCGCCGGGTTTTCCTGGTGTCCTCACAGGCCAGCAAGTGGCACCGGGCGAGGATTTCCCGGGCTCTTTCCGTAATATCTCCCAGATTGCCGATCGGTGTGGCTACCAGATAAAGGCACCCAGGGCCAATCTGCTGATCCCGATTATCGGTTCTCAGACTGGACTTGCGCTTTTGCACTAGTGCTATTTGGGGGAGGCTCTAACGTCCCATGCCGGGAACCTGGCCTTCCCAGTCAGCCGGTTGCGACCAGGGAACCGGTGTTGCGTTCGGGTCTTGCTCGCAACCGGAGAAAAGAAGCAGCGGGCCGATAGCCAGCAGGATCAATGCAATAAGTTTGGTAGTGGACTTTTTCATGTTTCAGTTTCCTATTGGATTATAAATGAGACTTTTTCGCCTTTAAAAAATTGATGCGAACGGTCCGGTTCAGAGCCGGGAACGACATAGCCGACGCTGAATTGCGGCTCGACCCGGGAAATAATGATTTGAGCGAGATTTGCGGAACCATCGACCACTTGCAATTTCATGGACTTGGCGGCTCCATTGTCGCCGCCCATGCTGATAGCCAGAACCGAATTATTCGGATCCACACCGAGTATATGGCCAAGGAAACGATCGCCCTTGGAGATCAGGTTTTTGCTGTTTGAATAATTTGAAAGGGGATGGGAGGAACGATTTTGGTAAGCCCGCAAATCAGCTTTAAGCCGGTGGATCTCCTCATTGAGATCAGTAATTTGTTCCGCGGCTTCTTTTCTCAAAGATTGTTCAAAAGGTTCGGGAGCGCTCGTTTTCAACGCTACCAACTGCCGTTTGAATTCATTCAATTCACCATCGCGGTTGCTGGAATGGACTTCCATTTCCTCCATTCTGCCGGTCAGGGCGGAAATTTCCTTTCTGGCTTGTAAATTCTCCTGAAACAAGACGCCAGCTCTTACTTTAGCGGTATCCAGTTCCAAGGTGAGACGATCGATTTTTTGGTTCAAGGCGGTATTAGATTGTAAAATATTATCCTTGCCCGTCCTCATCTGTTTAGACGATTGCCGGGATATTTCCAATTCCTGGGATAGATTGCTTTTCGCTATTAGAGTAAACAGCAAAATAAGGGCAAAAGTTGCCGCCGCGGCAGTGGAGGCAAAGCTCAGTCGATTTTTTCCAATAACCGGCATGGTAGGTTGAATAGCGAAAATGAAAAACTATCCTTTGTTAGCGAGATTATACGTGGGGATCAAACCTATAACTGCTTTCAAAAATATTGTCCTTTTCCTTTTTGCTGATTCCACTGACCGGATTGGCTGCCAGATGTTCAAGAATCTTAAAGATAATCTCGGTATCCGCTTCTCCCCCGAGACTTTCCGCCAACTGTTCCGCGGTATAGGTTTCAGTTGGGTGGTTTCGCAAAAAATCACTGATACTATTTTTCAGGTGGAGAAATGAAGCGGCTGCTTTCTTCCCCGCCTCGACACCGGGTTGGTGGTAGGCATTTATACCGATGAAGCTGGCGTAAAATCCGACCGATCTTTCAAAAAGGGCAATAAGCATTCCCACCGTTGAGGGGGAAACTTCATCCAGGGTGATGGTAATGGACTCCCGTCCGTTATCGTTCAGAGCCGCCCTGGTTCCCAGAAAAAATCCGTTCAGATAATCACCCGAGGTGTTTCCCGGATCTGGTTCCACCTTGGAATTTTTCTCACGATCCTTGAGAACTTCGATGAATATGACGAAAAAATTGGCCACACCATCCCGCAATTGCTGGATGTAGGCGTGTTGATCAGTCGAACCTTTGTTGCCGTAAACAGCGATTCCCTGATTGACGACATTTCCCTGTAAATCCCTCTCCTTGCCCAACGATTCCATGATCAATTGCTGAAGGTATTTTGGAAAAAGCGCCAGCCGGTCCTTGTAAGGGAGCACAACCATGTCTTTGGCGCCTCTACCATCGGTTGCATGATACCACATGAGTGCGAGCATGGCGGCGGGATTCCTCATTGCTTCGTGTCGGCGGGTGGCAATGTCCATGGCCTTTGCGCCTTCCAAAAAGCCCTTAACATCGATGCCCTGTAAGGCTGCCGGGAGGAGACCCACTAGGGCAGTTTCGCTGGTTCTTCCACCTACCCAGTCCCAGAGAGGGAACCTCACGATCCAGTTGTTATCCTCAGCCATACGGTCAAGCAAGCTGCCTTCTCCGGTAATGGCCACGGCATGTTGCTCGAACTCCAGACCAGCGTTTTCGTAGGCCAATTTTGTTTCGACCATGCCGTTGCGTGGTTCGGGCGTGCTACCCGATTTAGAGATAACCACGGTCAGAGTCCGGCCAAGTTGGTCTTTCAATGTGCCAAGGATTTGGTCGAAGCCGTCCGGGTCGGTGTTATCGAGAAAGTAGAGTTTCAGTTTGTCGGTTTCAAAATTGCCGAGGGCTTGACTGACAAATTGAGGCCCCAGGGCTGAACCGCCGATACCAATCAAGAGCAGGTTGCGGAAAGGACCGCCTTGACCAACGATTTTCCCTGCGTGAACTTCCTCGGAAAAGCGAAGAATTTTTTCAAAGGCGTCTTCAATGGCCTGACGGATTTCGGCGGAAGGGGCCAATCCTGGGTTGCGCAGCCAGTAATGGCCCACCATGCGGTTTTCATCGGGATTGGCGATAGCTCCGGATTCCAGCGCATCCATATCGCTGAAGGCCGTTTTCATCCGTTCCCCCATGGATTCAAGGAACGAATCCGGGAAATTCATTTTGCTGATGTCGAGGGAAAATCCCAGTTCCCTTTCGCACAGATGGAATTTTTTGAATCTATCCCAGGACATTTTAAAATATTTTGGAGTCAGGAGAGGGAGGGTTATTTTATAGATCGGCGTCGGTGACGGCGCCGAGGGATGCGGAATTGACCAGTTTTGCATATTTGGCGAGGACTCCCCGGGTGACTTTTGGAGGGCGGGGATTCCAGGAGGCGAGCCTTTGTTTTAACTCTTCTTCCGATAAATGGAGGTTCAGTTCGTTGGCAACCGAATCAATGGTGATGGTGTCTCCATCCTGAACAATGGCTATGGGGCCGCCGACAGCAGCTTCGGGGGTGATATGCCCCACCACGAATCCGTGGCTTCCGCCGGAAAAGCGGCCATCGGTGATGAGGGCCACCTCTCCTCCAAGCCCGCGACCCATAAGAGACGATGTAGGCGCCAGCATTTCCCTCATGCCAGGGCCTCCCTTGGGGCCTTCGTAGTGAATCACTACCACATGTCCGGCCTGCACGGTTCCGTCGAGGATGGCCTCGCGGGCATTTTCTTCCGAATCGAAGACGATGGCGCGACCGGTAAAACTGAGCCCCTCTTTGCCGGAAATCTTGGCCACGGAGCCTTCAGGAGCCAGGTTTCCGTAGAGGATGCGAAGATGACTGTCCGCCTTCAATGGTTTATCGAAGGGATAAACGACATCCTGATCCTCCGGATAGGGTCCGACATTTTCCAGGTTTTCCCGCATCGTTTTTCCGGTGGCGGTCAAGCAATCGCCGTGGAGTAAGCCTTCGTCGAGCAGAGTCTTCATGAGCGGGCGCAAACCACCGATTCGCACGAGGTGGACCATGTTGTATTTACCGCTGGGCTTGAGGTCCGCCAAAACGGGCACTCGTTTGCCGATGGTGGTAAAATCATCGATGCTGAGGGGAACTTCGGCGGCCTGGGCAATGGCCAGAAGGTGCAGGACAGCATTGGTCGAGCCACCCAGAGCCACCACCACAGTGATGGCATTCTCGAAAGCTTCCCTGGTCAAAATATCGCGTGGGCAGATGCCTTTATTAGCCAAATTGACGGCTGCTCTACCCGCTTCCACACATTCCACTCTTTTATCTTTGGAAACGGCGGTACGGGCCGAGCTGTCGGGCAGGCTCATTCCGAGCGCCTCAATGGCGGAGGCCATGGTGTTGGCCGTGTACATACCACCGCAAGCCCCAGGCCCGGGCACACTGCATGACTCAATCTGCTTTAGTTCATCATCGTCGATTTTATTGCTGGCACGCTGGCCGACCGCTTCAAACACCGAAACAATATCGACCGGTTTTTCCTTATGAATTCCTGGCAGAATGGTTCCGCCGTAAACAAAAATACCAGGGCGGTTCATGCGGGCCAGGGCCATCAGGCAAGCCGGCATGTTTTTATCGCAGCCTCCGATGGCAACCACTCCGTCAAAACCTTCGCCACACGCCACCGTTTCGATGGAATCGGCAATGACTTCGCGCGAAACCAGTGAGTAGCGCATACCGGAGGTGCCCATGGCAATGCCGTCGGATACCGTTATGGTGCCGAAAATAATGGATTTGCCACCGGCGGAATCGACTCCGGAGCCGGCTTCCCGGGCCAGTTCGTCGATATGCATGTTGCAGGGAGTAACCATGCTCCAGGTGGAGGCCACCCCGATGACCGGTTTGTTAAAATCCTCGTCTTCAAAGCCGACAGCCCTGAGCATGGAGCGGTTTCCCGCGCGGTTGTAGCCGTCCACAAATTCCGAAGAATAGGCTCTTGGTTCGTGTTTATCCGAATTCACAAATTTTCCTTGTTTCGAGTTAAAAATGAGAGTGTTTCAATGCGGGCTTGCATGGATTGGCTCAAAGAGACAATTTCTTGAGAATATTCTTTTTCAATCAATCACAGCCCAATGACAATCCTTTTCATTACACAAGCAACTGCCTCCCAAATGTTGGGGCGGAAATGGCTTCTTGTATGGTAACGTTTTGAATAGGATTTCCTTTTCATGATCTGAATTTATACATGCAATTTAACCTGCAAAAAATCCTCAAAGCACTGCTCTTTTCCACCTCCGAGCCTCTTTCCATCAAGGATGTTCAGGCAGTAATCACCCGTTACCATGACAAATCCAGCCAATCCGAAACATCAGCGGCTGGGACGGGAACCGGGGGAACTGAAATTCGTACGGGTAAGGAGGCCCTTAGTGAGGAAAATGGCCAGGGCCTGATGAAAACGCTCATCGACCAGGTGCCCTCGCTCCTTACCTCGACCCAAATTCGGGACGCCATGGATGCCATTGCGAGTGAGCTTATCGAGAAAAAGGAAGTCTATCGGATGGTGCAGGGGCCCAAAGGGTATCGACTTTCAGTGCATCCGGATTATTCCGGCTGGGTGAGGCTATTCCGGGAAGAACCGCGGCCGCTGAAGCTCAGTCCCGCCTCCATGGAGACGCTGGCCATCACTGCGTATCGGCAGCCCATCACCCGGGCGGAAGTCGAATCCATCAGGGGTGTTTCCTCAGACAGTTCCCTCAATACCTTGCTGGAGCATGAACTCATCGTTGTAACAGGACGGGCCGAATTACCGGGACGGCCCTTGCAATATGGCACCACGGACAAATTTCTGGAATTTTGCGGCATACGTTCAGCGGAGGAATTGCCGGCCTCCGATGTTCTTTCACCCAATCAGCTAAGCGAGTGGATCCGGGAAGCCTCCGGGCCGAAGAGGGAATTACAGGATTCCGATATGGGCCTGGCGAAAGATTGATGTCGGGAGATGGATGCTCGATGCTGGATGCTAAATGATTAAGATGATGGAATACAGGATATAGAATGGGGAAGTTTTTAATGTTATCTATTTTAACAAGTTAATTGCCATGGACCTTGAAAAGCTTCGCCAAGAAATCGACGCCATTGATCGCGAAATAATCCAGCAGCTCAACGCTCGTGTGCGGTTGGCCTGTGCCATTGGCCGGATCAAAGAAAAGAATGGCCAGGAAATCTACGTGCCCGGAAGGGAGGAGGAGGTTTTTGCCAAACTGGCCGCGATCAATGAAGGCCCGCTCAACGAAAAAGCGATCCGGGCAATTTATCGCGAGGTGATTTCAGCCGCCACCGCTTTGCAAAAACCGATCATTGTGGCCTATCTGGGGCCGGAAGCGACTTATACCCAACAGGCTGCCATGAAGAACTTTGGGGCCAGTGTAAAATATCAACCTCTTGGAACTATCGGTGATGTATTCTCAGTGGTGGAAAGAGGGGAGGCGGATTACGGAGTCATTCCGAGGGAAAATTCGACCGAAGGGGCCGTTGAAGAGACTCTTGATATGCTGGTCGAGACCGGGCTCAAAATCATCGCCCAGATCCACCTGGAAATCTCGCATTGCCTGATTTCACGATCGGGATTGGAGGATATCAAATCCGTTCACTCCAAGGACAATGCCCTTGGGCAGTGCCGCCAATGGCTCAGCCGGAATTTGCCGGGAGCAGCCCGGGTAGAGGCGGCCAGCACCACTCAGGCCGTGCAATACGCGGGAAAAAATCTTGGTACCGCGGCCATTGCCAGTCGTATTGCGGCGGAGTTATACGACGTTCCGGTAGTATCGGAAGGAATTGAGGACCGGACTGAAAATTACACCCGCTTTTTTGTCATCGGGAAAAATGCAACGGCGCACCCGGAAGGCGGAGGCCCTGAAAAAACATCATTCGTCTTTTCCATAAAAGATGAGCCGGGAGCGTTGATCAGAGCGCTGGAACCGTTCAGCAAACGCGGTTTGAATCTGAGCAAGATCGAATCCCGGCCCAG
>JAJFLV010000049.1 GCA_021772535.1 Opitutales bacterium
AAGTTGATCTCATTATTTATTTGCGCAGGCATTTTCAATATTATCGATCAATCGGCTGGTGTAACGCCTGAGAGCCGATTCAGGGTCGATATTGGCAAACCGACAGGCCGCAGCCAGTTCAAATAGCATGGCTCCAGCCAAGTCTTCATCCAAATGTTCACCCAATGTTTTCAATTTTGCTGGATCGATGTGCCCATCGGAAGAAAGCTGATTTCTTTGAATTCGCTTAAAAACGTCCCGGGCGTAGAGAAGAGCGGGCAATTGGGGGGGAAGACCTTCGAAGGGTGAACCCGACCTTTCATTGTTATTATTTTTCTTCTCAGTGGCTTTGATTCCCTCCCAGCGGCTGAGGGCCTCCTCCGGGCTTCCGGCTTTCATTTGGCCAAAGACGTGAGGGTGACGCCGAACCAGCTTTTCATTGACCTCCCGGGCAATCTGGTTGAGGTCAAATTGGTCGGATTCCTCGGCCAACTGGGCGTGCATGACCACCTGCAAGAGCACATCCCCCAGCTCTTCCAGCATGTGATTCATGTCCTCACGGTCGATTGTATCCAGCAATTCGGAACACTCCTCCACCAGGCAGTCAGCCAGGGATTGATGCGTTTGAGCACGATCCCAGGGACAACCATCGGGGGCGCGCAAACGGGCCACAGTTTTTCTTAATTCTTGAATGGAGTCGGGGAAGGCTGTCATTGTGGCTCGCTTAATTCCTTACATTTTCTTTTTTATCACAAAAGTTCCGCACATCTGCCAACCACAATTTCGCCCGATGGACAAACTTGAGGAAATCATGGCCTGGAAAAGAAGGGAAATAGCCGATCAATTGCGACCGGTTCGCTCCCAGGAATTTGCCCGGCTGGCCAGCATACGCCAAAAAGGCCCCACCTTCAGGGAAGCCCTGGCCGACCCCGGCCATCTAAGTCTGATCGCTGAAATCAAGCGCCGCTCACCATCCGCAGGGGATATCGCCGGGGGCGCGGCGGCACAGGAGAGAGCCCGCCTTTATTACAACGCGGGGGTCGATGCGGTATCTGTATTAACCGATGAAAAATATTTTTCGGGGAGCCTGAGGGATTTGTGGGAGGTGAGCGAATTTTTGCAATTGCGAGAAGATGCGCCGCCGGTTTTACGCAAGGATTTCATGATCCATCCCATACAAATTCTGGAGGCGGCCGAAGCGGGCGCCGGTGCTATCCTGATCATCGTTCGAGCCCTCTCCGACGACGAAATCAGCGAGCTGTACGAGGCCGCCAACCTGGCCGGTCTCGATAGTCTGTTTGAAATCCATGAGGAGGAAGAACTGGATCGCGCACTTCAGGCGGGGGCGAAAATTATCGGCGTCAACAACCGCAATCTGACCAACTTCACTACCGACCTCGGCATTTCCGAAAAATTGCTTCCTCTGGTCCCGGACGAAATTGTCAAGGTGAGCGAAAGCGGGATTTTCGAATTGGAAGATGCCTGGCGTGCTCGTGAGGCCGGAGCCGATGCCGTTTTGGTGGGGCAGGCCCTCATGGAGTTGGATGACCCAGAGCCCTTGATCAAGGAGTTGCGCAACTTGCCTTGAATACATGCAATGCCTGCGGAACCGCTAACACCGAGTCGAACAAGAGAAATCCTGCGACGCCTGGGGCACCGTCCGAAAAAAAGACTGGGGCAGAATTTCCTCATCGACGGTAATATCGTGCGCAAATCGTGCCGTTTGGCCGAACTGCAATCAAAGGACACGATCATTGAGATCGGCCCCGGCTTGGGCACTCTCACTCAAGCGCTTTTGAAGACTGGTGGCAAAGTTTTTGCAATCGAGGCAGATTCTGTTTTGGCAGCTTACCTTGAACGTGAATTACTCCCGGATTATCCCAAAAAGCTCCATTTGATGCAGGCAGACGCCGTTGACCATCCTTTAGCGGGTTTCGATCCTGGCGCAAGGAACAGCGGTGGAGAAGAATTTGATTTTAAAATCGTCTCGAATCTGCCCTACGGCATCTCCTCACCCTGGCTGAACCGTGTTCTGAACGGTCCCCTGCCCTCCGACATGACGCTCATGCTGCAACAAGAAACCGCCGACCGTTACACAGCGGAACCTGGATCGAAGAGTTTCGGAGCCATAACCGTTTTCCTTCGATCCGCTTTCGATCTGGCGGCAAAGCACAAGGTATCGCGCAACTGCTTTTACCCCGTTCCGGCGGTAGACTCCGTCTTGCTCAAGCTGGTGCGAAAAAAGTTGCCCTTTAAGTTTTCGGAGAAATCTGTTGTTAAAATCCGGGGACTTTTTACCCAACGACGAAAACAAATCGGCGCGCTCTGCCGTAAATACCCCGAGTTGGCTCCTTGGGTGAATTATTTAGAGGCCGCCGGGATCTCTCTTGAAAGCCGTCCCGAAATCCTCCCCCTCCCAGCCTGGCAAAAACTGGACGAGCTTTATCGCGTTAGTTAACGATGAGTTACAAAAGAATTCAAAAAATAGCGACATGACCCTTTTGAAAAAGCCCACCTTTAATTTTTCCGGTAGGCTTCCCTCCGGTGAGCAATGCGGACGACAACGATGATAAGGGTGGTTTCGAATATTTCGTATAAAATCCGGTAATCTCCCTGCCGAATCCTGTATTTGCTGTCGCCGGAAAGCTTTTCTGATCCGGCAGGGTTCGGATCGGAGGACAAACTTCTGATTTTTTCGATTATGCGAATTCGATCTTTTTGGACAATCTTCTCAAGTTCCTTCGCAGCCGACTTTTTGATCTCGATTCTATAGCCGGCCATTCTTTTTCATGCCTTTAAGGAATTCCTCGAAGTCAACGGACGGTTCAGACTCGCGATCCCGAAAGGCTTGAAGGTCCTCGATGTCTTCCGCAAGCGAGGCCCTAATCACCTCATTAACCAAATTCGAAACCGATGAAGAAGTTTCCGCAGCCTTGATCTTCAAAGCCTTATGCAAATCTTCCTCAAGATATATAGTCGCCCTTTTCATATCATTTAATAAAACGTTTTAACGTTAAAATGTCAATAAACCAATTAAGGGTGATCGGCCGAGCTTCCTTAAGGCACGCAGATACCCTCTCTTATAAATCTGAGTAGCCTGTCCTCCGATATCTTTGTTCTAAAAAGGATCTTCCGGTTTCAACCTAGTGTCGTTTGGTCCATCCCTCCATTCTGGTTCTTTATTTCTTGATAACAGAATTGTTCTTTCGGATAGCAGCATTGCTCTTTCACAAACCCTTTTAGGTTCATAATTGAGGGGAAATACCTTTGCTCCTCGAATCAGCTTACTTTCGGGATGTCCAGCAACGTATAGGAACTGATCTTTCGAAAGACTGTGACAATAACCATATCCATAATTGAACTCATAAACGTTATATAATTGATTTTTCCCCAAGTGAAGGAGAACATGCTTTGTGCATGAAAGGATACTTATACGTGCCCATGGCCAATGGAATCTGTAGATGAAAATTCCTTTTTCTTTTTTTTCTTTTTGTGTCCACGAAGAAATATTGTGGCTAACACTACGTAGGTCGAATACCCAAAGCATATTTCCGTAAAATTCCTCACGTTCTCTTATCTCTTGAGTCGAAATGCTCGAATGCTGAAGCTCAACAACATATTTCGGTGTTTTTATATCTGCTCGGTGATCTCCAATTGTAACTTCTTGCCAATCTTTAGGGAAAAGATTTTTCCAATTAATATGCCATTTTGTTTCCGGTTCGCTCCATGGGTCGCAATCACCAGATTTATGCGCCCAATGCCAAATCTTTATTTCTCCGCATTTGGGTACTAGACCTGCCCCACAAGAGGGACATATTCCAATCGCCTTGGGTTTTGCTAGGCTTTTTGTACTGTTGGATAAAGCCTATCTCATTTGTAAGGGAGCACCTATTTTACAACAGTTGAAAAATTGGAAAAGAATACAGTTATTTCAATAGACTGACATATATTATTCCTTTCAGCGGCAGCATCCGCTGCAAAGGCCAGGTTTTCTTTTAGCCCAATGGCCTCAGTTTCAAGGCATACATCAACTTGCCTCGTGGCTCAGAGATGGTCGTTCCATCGTCTCGAGCGGTATTCAGCCATAGTGCGATGGCCTTCTCGGCGGAATTGACGGCATCGGTTTTGGTGGAACCGTGCGCCATACATCCGGGCAATTCGGGGATTTCGGCAACGAAAATTTCGTCTTCCTTGTCCCAGTAGAGAATCACTTCATATTTTGACTCATTCATTTTCTTGAAACTTGTTTTCAGCGGAAACTTTCATAACCAGTTTTAGAATATACTTTTAAAACCGCCATCACTCAACTGTTGAAAAGCTGGAAACATTGTCCGGCAAATTAATAATTACACGACTTCTTTCATCGGCCGGACGATGGGTTTAGGGAGAGGCCGTCCTTCCGACTTGAAGTATTCAATGACATCCGAAATTTCATTGCATAGCTCTGCATACAAAGCAACAGGGTCATCTCCATGGATTCCAGTAATAATATCAGGGCATTTTCCTATGTAAACTTGGTCCTCTTCGCTCCACTCAACCCACTTGTGGTACTGGTCGGTTAATTTCATTTTGATACCTCCTCAATAGCTTTTTTGATCTGCCTTTCCTGGTAGTGTTTAGCATCTTCACCATCGGTGCCGCTGACTGTTACTGCTCCAAGGTAATTTGCATGTGCGAACTTTCTATGCGAACCTTTTCCGCCTCTAACAATTCTATAAAAACCGGCATCAGAAAGGTCTTTTATGAGTTCTCTTACTTTTCTCGGCATTATAACAGAAATTTAATCAAATGGCTCAAAGTTTATGATTAATCAATGAGGTTTTCCTACGTATATACCCTAATTTAACCTGTTTTTACAGTGCCGGGAGGCTTTTTCCGATTCCGTAGACGTCGAAGCCGATTTGGCGGAGCTTGGCCAAGTCAAGCAGGTTGCGACCATCAAAAATGAAAGAGGGTTTTCGCATGGATAGGTAAATTCGCTCGTAGTCGAGGCCGGAAAATTCATCCCACTCGGTCAAGACGGCAATGGCGTGGGCACCTTCAGCGGCAGCGTAGGCGTCCTCAGCGATCTCAATAGAGGCATCGCCGTACTTTCCATCCGAATCCAAGTTTCCATTCAAATCGCTTAAAATCTGTTCGGAGGGGACCTTGGGATCATAAATGGCGAGGTTGGCCTGCTCTTCCAGAAGGTCCCGGCAAACGTAAATACCGGGTGATTCGCGCGTATCGTTGGTATCTTTTTTAAAGGCGAAACCGAAGATGGCGATGCGTTTATCCGATACCGTGTTAAAGAGCTTATTGACGATACAACGGGAAAACCGGGATTTTTGATAATCGTTCATGGAAACGACTTTAAGCCAATACTCAGCCACTTCAGAAAGACCGAATGCCTCGCATAAATAAACGAGGTTGAGAATATCTTTTTGAAAGCAGGAACCACCAAACCCAACCGAGGATTGCAAAAATTTGGGCCCGATGCGGGAATCCTTTCCGATGGCCATGGCCACTTCACCCACATCGGCGCCGGTGGCTTCGCAAAGAGCGGAAATGGAGTTGATGGAAGAGATGCGCTGAGCCAAAAAGGCATTGGCGACCAATTTGGAAAGCTCGGAGGACCAAAGGTTGGTGGTCAATATTTTATCGCGCGGAATCCATTGGGCGTAAATGCTGGCCACCGTTTGCACTGCTTTTTGGCCCGCTTCGGTTTCTTCGCCGCCAATGAGCACACGGTCCGGATTCTCCAAATCATGGATACCGGTCCCTTCAGCCAGAAACTCAGGATTGGAGAGGACCTGAAAATTCACCGAGGTGTCGGATTCATCCAGAATGCGTTTGATTACATCAGCGGTACGGACGGGAACGGTCGATTTTTCCACGATAATTTTATCGCTCTGGGCCGCCTTGGCGATATGCCGGGCACAACGCTCCACATATTTGAGATCGGCGGCCCGTCCATTTCCAATTCCATAGGTCTTGGTCGGGGTCGGCACACTGACAAAAATAATGTCTGCTTCCCGAATACCGGAATCAACATCGGTGGAATAAAAGAGGTTCTTGCCGCGCACCTGCTCAACGATTTCCTTCAATCCCGGCTCGAAGATAGGGAGATTGTCGGAATTCCAGGCGGCAATGCGTTCCGCGTCGATATCCACGGCAGTCACTTTAATGTGAGGACACTTGTGAGCGATGACGGCCATGGTGGGGCCCCCAACATAACCGGCTCCAATACAACAAATTTTCATAGTATTAGTATTATAGAAGTAGAATTATAGACAATTTAAAATATCGGGATGACAATCAATATTAGATACCCGAAGGGAGATTAGCTCAGGCGCCTTGCCCGGTCGATTTGGCAGACCGAACGAACTTGCGGGCCGCCTCCCGCAAACGATCTTCGGAGAGAACTCCGGCGCTGAGGCGGACAAAATTAGTGGGAGATCCTTCTGCGAAACAGAGATCTCCGGGGACATAAAGCACTCCTTCCGATAAACAAGAGTTGTAAAAGGTAGAGCCGAACCGGGTATCAAAACCCTCGGGAGCGCCCGCCCAAAGGAGTATGCCGCCGGTGGGCTCATCCCAGCTCCAACCCAGTTCGCGCAAGCCCTCCTCTTCCAGGGCATTGTGGAGAATCTTCATCTTTCGGCCGTAATGGGGACGTATTTTGCTCAAATATTCCTGGTAGCGTCCGTCATGCATAACGGTTTCGATAACCGCCTGGGTAAAGTTGGCCGTGCCGAAATCCTGCTGGCCCTTTACATTAAGCATTTTACCGAGCAACTGCTGGTCCGTGCAACAGGTGTAGCCCACCTTCATCCCGGTGGCAAAGGGCTTGGTGAACGTCCCCGCGTAAAGAATGGGCAGTCCTGCATATTCAGGGAGGCTTAAAGTACTCTGAGCTGGATAGGGGTCCACGAAATAAAGATCACGGTAGGCCGCATCTTCAATCACCGGCAGGGCAATATCAAGTGATTGCAAGACCTTGCCCAGGGTTCTCTTGTCTTCCTCCGGCATGCAGCGGGCTGAAGGATTGGCGTGGTAGGTAACGAGGTAGAGGGCTTTTAACCGGTTTATATCTCCGCTACGGCACAATCGGTCGATGAGTGTGTTCAATCCATCGAAGTCAATCCTCCCGTTGGGCAGTGAGGGAAGAGAAAGGGGCTCTACGCCAAGTCCTTTGAGCACCTCGAAATAAACAAAATAACTCGGTTTCTCGACCAACACAATATCGCCGGGATCGCACAACACCTGGGTTGCGATATAGAGAGCTTGTTGGGAACCATTGCTGATCAGGACTTGGTTTTCATCGATCCCGATGGACTCCTCTCCGGAATACCCCTTGAGCAACCCGGCAACCGCCCGGCGCAGACCGGGACGCCCGGAGTTCATTCCGTATTGCAGGATCTCGGAGCCATCAGGCCGTTGGGCCAATTCCGTCACCACCTCTTTTACGAGATCGAGGGGAAGAGCCGTGTTATCTGTGAAACCGGCGGCCAGAGAAAGAATCTCGGGGTTGCTCAGGGCATTGGCCATGAGATGGACGATGGCCGGATCGGTGAGCCGCTCACCCATGGTAGAGAAGCGTAATTGCTTGAGAACTGCTGGTTCCATTGGATCGAAGAATTGAAAAGTTGCAGGGAATAGGCAATCCTTATCGCTGGGCGGCAATGAAAATTACGGGTTGCCTGGGAGGATAGATGTGCTTGTTATGTATAGCTTGACCTGTCTTATGGGGACTTTTCACAAAAAGCTCAAAATCGCCTTCATGGAATCTCTGATTATCATCCCGGTAAGCCTGTTAATCGCCTATGGCTTTTTGGGGCTGTTCGCCCTCTTTTTTTCCGATTCCTTGATCTTTCCAGCGCCCCCCTCGAGTTATTCCGATAACAGTCAAATACTGAAAATCCCCCTTTCCAATGGAAATGTTATCTCGACCCTGTATTTGCCCAATGCGAGGGCTGAATATCTCATTTTATACAGCCATGGAAACGCGGAGGACCTCGGGCATATCCTTCCCCATTTAAAGGACTTTCACCAAAACGGTTATGCCGTCTTCGCCTACGACTACCCCGGGTATGGGACGAGTGAGGGTAAATCCAATGAAAAAATTGTATTCGAATCCATCGACGCGGTTTATGAATTTATAACCGACGACTTATCGGTGCCGTCCAGCTCAATCATTGCCTACGGGCGATCTCTGGGGGGCGGCCCCGCGGCTTACCTGGCGGCAAGAGAAAACCTCGGCGGAATTATTCTGGAAAGCTCTTTTGTGACCGCTTTCCGGGTCATGACAACAGTTCCTTTGCTGCCTTGGGATAAATTTCGAAATTTGAAAAATATTTCCCATTTTTCCAGTCCGCTCCTTGTCATCCATGGAACGGAAGACGAGGTAATCTCTTTCTGGCATGGGAAAGCACTTTTTGACCGGGCCTCTCAGCCCAAATCCTATTTCTGGGTCGAAGGGTCCGGGCATAACAACCTGATGGATTACGCCGGTTCCGCCTATTGGGAAACGATCAATGGATTCATCGGAAAGGTAGGCGATCTTAGTGGAGAAGGATAATTAGAACCTATCTCAAAATCGATGATGTTGATGCAGAGAGCAATTATGCGTTTGGAGCAAGGCGCGACGGGGCATACCGGGCTGGAAGCCCTGCTGCCCCGACGGAACGCCGCTCAAGCACATAACTGCCTCTGTCCAAAGGATTTGTGCGGCACGATAGCACCTGAGGCGTTGGTTTGCGCCCGAGGGGCTTCCAGCCCATCTTGGCGCGAAGCCGCCTGGCATCTGCTGCCGTGGTGCTACAAACATCATTCATCTGCGAATTTGAGATAGGTTCTAAATAAAGTCGTTGCTTTGATCGGACGATC
>JAJFLV010000050.1 GCA_021772535.1 Opitutales bacterium
TCGAAATGACGATGGCAGAGATGATTTGTGACATTCAGCAAGGCGCATCAATCGAAGTTTGGGCTGGAAGCCCTGACTCGGTTGATGCAACGCCGCTGATGCCTCAAAACACTCTGTCCCAATGGGATGCGGGCGGGCATCGAAGGTCGCGGCGTTGGTTTCGCGCTCACGGGCTTGCAGCCCGCTAGGTGCGAAACCGCCTTGCGCTGCTTCGATTCCGCCGCGCACCATCGCACATTTCCACTTCTTAGACACCCTCTAAGTAATCCTGTCCAGCCTCATAAGCTGCAGATCGCCGAGATCGGCCTTGAATTTCCACTTCTGGTAATAGGGAACCATTTCCGCCCGGCAGTATAATTCAAAATTTCGCACTTCTTTAAGGTCGGGATGACTGAGAATTTTTTCCATCAAGACCACTCCCAAGCATTATTTCGAAAATCCCGGCCAACGATTACATCCAGCACCAAGGCTTTGTAAACATAATCGGTCAATACGCGGGAAAACCCGGCCAGCCTGTCGCTCGCCTCCTCCACCAACGCAAATATCAGGTCGGAGTGACCCAGCATATTCTCAATATCCTCCAGCCTCCGGCCCCTCGTCCACCATTCCTCTTGGTAAAACTGCCAAAGGTCGCGAGTCTGGTTCTCATTCAGCCGGTCAACAAATCGGTAGCCTTTCATAGCATGGCATAAAAATTTATTACTTTAAAATCCAATACTGTGTTTGCACTATAATGGATAAATTTTATTTCATAACGCCATGCCAAATTTCCGCCATTATTCTTTGAAAATGTATGGATGTTTGGGCGGCAATTGTGAAATTATTTCCTAGGCGATCTTCAAAATTCACATTGGCAGGACTTCATTTGCTTTCTAAAATCGAGATATCAGCATAAAAAATCATTCTGATGAATATTCCTCCATCTTCACACTTTACTCCCCTCTCAATTCGGGATGCCGCCAACGAGCATCGCCAAAAATTACCTGAAGAGTTAAAGGCGCCGGATTATTTTTTGGGAATGGAAGATATTCTCCCCTTTCGGGGCATACCGTTCGACCTGGGAAAAGAAGGAGGACCCAATGTCATTCTTCTCAATAAAAATGAAGTCGAACTGCCTCTTGGCGGCATCAAGGCCAATTACGTGGTTTTTCTGCACCTGGTCGAGAATCGTGTATCGGTCTATGCTGAGGGTTTTGCCGACGATGTGCTGGGAGGTTATGATTCCGGAGATCTCGTTTCCGATTACACTATCGAATATGCCGACAGCGAATCGCACACGCATCACATACATCGGCGCTTCGCCATTCAGCAATCGGCGATACGGTGGGGATCGAGCCCTTTCGCCGCCGTGCCAGGACAAAGTAATGTCGTTTTTCGCTCCAACGATGAAGACATAGAGTTGGGTCTTGTTCCGAGAACCTGGGGCCGGGGAGAATGCCGCACCGCCTCGGGAAAAACAATCAGCCCGGAAAAATTCTGGCTCTATGCTTTGCCCAATCCCCATCCGGAAAAAGAGATTAAATCGCTGCGGTTGACCGCAAGGGAGGAGCGGTCTGTTATTTTTGGTATTTCCGCCGCCCATTTACCGGAGCATCCCTTGCGTTTTGAACCACGTCGGAAGCTTTTGCTCACTCTCCCGGAAGGTTTGGAACTAAATGCCATCGGCGAACTTGACGACATTGGAATCGATATGGGTCAGGTGATTTCCGCCCGCCGCCAATTCGTTTATCCAGACGATCGATGGTCCGATGAAGAGGTAGATGTGCAGCCGATTGTAGCTAGCGACAAGATTGTCGTGGAATACGCCGCCCATCCGGGTGCAAAACTATACGTCGGTCTCGAGGGAGGATCTCCCCAGGTCTTTGACCTTCGGAATTTATCCGGCCAGACAGTGTCGGAGATTCCCCCTGCGGCCCGCCCGGTCAGAATTCGTGTCATAGACGGGACTACCCGGCAACCGGTCGCCGTGCGCCTCCATATCCATGGGCAGGCTGGGGAATACCTGCCGCCCCGCGGCCACCACCGCAAAGTGAACCCGGGCTGGTTTCAGGATAACTACGCAGAGTTCATCAATCAAAACAACCAGTACGCCTACATCGGCGGGTCCTGCATCGCCGATCTTCCACTAGGCGATGTCTACTTCGAAATCACCCGCGGCTACGAAGTCAGCCCCATTCGCAAAAAAATTGAAATTACCCATGAAGCAGAGTCCATCGAGTTCGAGCTGGAACGCGTTTTGGACTGGCGGAGCCGGGGCTGGGTTACAGCCGATACCCATGTCCATGTTCTCAGTCCCATAACCGCACAACTGGAAGGATCGGCCGAGGACGTCAATGTGGTCAATCTCCTGGCCAGCCAATGGGGTGAAATGTTTTCCAACGTGGGCGATTTTGATGGCAAAAGCACCTATGGATCGGTTGAGAGCGGTTCCTCCGGCGAATTTCTGGTGCGGGTTGGCTCCGAAAACAGGATGCAGATTCTGGGGCATATTTCACTCCTGGGCTATTCGGGCGAATTAATACATCCGCTTTGCAGTGGCGGGCCCACAGAATCGGCTTTGGGTGATCCCCAGGAAGTAACCATGGCGGAGTGGGCGCAAAAGTGCATCGATCAGGGAGGGCTGGTTGTCATGCCTCATGCCCCCGATCCCCAATGTGAGCGGGCCGCCGATATCGTACTGGGACTGGTCAATGCCGTGGAGATGATGACCTTTACCCCCTACGATATCCAGATCCGGCCCTACGGCTTGGCCGACTGGTATCGTTTCCTCAACCTCGGCTATCACCTGCCGGTGGTGGGAGGAAGCGATAAAATGAGCGCCGCTTCCCTTTTGGGCGGCGTGAGAACCTATACCCAAATGGGAGACCGCCCCTTCAACTATGAAAACTGGATGGATGCGGTCCGAGCTGGAAACACGTTCGTCACCGTTGGTCCGCTTGTGAACTTCCAAGTGGAAGGAAAAATGCCGGGAGACCGAATTAAACTCACAAAAACCGGTGGGACGGTTAATGTATCCTGGCAAGTCGAGTCGGTTCGCTTGCCCATCGAAGAAGTCGAGATAATTGAGGGCGGATTGGTTCGGCATCAGCAATCCGTCGATGGCCAGCTACAATCTAAAGGCAGCGTAGAATTGAAGATTGAGGATTCAACCTGGCTGGGACTGCGGGTGCGGGGCAGTTACCAAAACCGGCCCGGCGATATCGCCGCACACAGCAGTGTGGTGCAGGTATTGGTGGGTGAAAAACCGATCTATTCTCCCAAGGATGCCTCGGATATTCTCCGCCAGATAGAGGGGACGATCGCCTATATTGACACCATCGCCACAAGACCCGAGGCGGACCGCTACCGGCGGGTGCGAGCTTCACTGGAGGCAGCCCACA
>JAJFLV010000006.1 GCA_021772535.1 Opitutales bacterium
ACTCGTTACCACAGCCGGGCCCAAGCCAGAAGCGAAATATTCGAGTGGATGGAAAGCTTTTATAACCTCAAAAGGAGACACTCGGCACTGGCATATCGTTCCCCCATTGACTTTGAACTAATGTCCAACTAACAACTCAAACTCTCGTCTTACAACTGTCTACATTTCCTGGGTATGCCCACAACCCAAAATCATCCTCCGGAACTTGATTTTTCCATAAACCAGCCTAACTTATTTAGGTCGATACCTGATATCCGCTACGCCTCTTGAAATGTGTGCCTTCATCCCATCCGCCGTTTTCGCCTGCTGCCTGATCCTCGCCGCAACCCTCCATGCAGGTGAGCGGATTGATTGCTGCTGTGGAAGTAAAAAAGCCCTCTGAAAATGCAAGTCCCACGAACGGTTTCGCAAATCCTTTTACTGTGCCTTCTGCATGTCGTGCCAATACATGCCCAGCAGGAAGGCTATAATTTGGGAAGTGGCTTTAAATTGAGTGAATATGTAACCGTAGGGGGGTATTTCTCGCTTGAGTATGCGAATGGAGAGAATGATGAATTTCTGGCCTTGGATGATCTGGCTGTGCTGACATACGGGGAATTGTCTCCGCGCTTTTCGTATCTGATGGAGTTGGAATCCACAGACTTCTATAAGACGGATTTCAAGACAGATACCACAACAACCGACACAGCATTCGCAATCGAACGCCTCTACGTTGATTACAAATTTTCCGACTATCTGTCCTTACGCGTGGGAAAACAAATAACTCCCATTGGATACTGGAACCTGCAACCAATAAACGTCCTGAGGGAGACCACTTCGAACCCGCTCTACAGCAACAGGATGTTCCCCAAGTTCCTCAGCGGTGTGGATGTGTATGGTTTTACTCCCTTTGATGAGAGCTTGAGTTACCACATTTACCTGCAAGGGACAGAAGATCTGGATGACACCGATACGAACATCGCAGTCGATAGCCATTTCGGGGTTTCTCTGGAGAAAAAACTCAACTCCACATTTAATATTGGAGGGAGCATCGGGCACTATGAGAATTCTGATTCCGGAAGCGAAACTTCCTATTTTCAGATAAATGCCAAAATGGAAACCGAGAAATTCTCTTTGTTTACGGAATCCGTTTTGAATTACGACAAATCCTCCATGGACGGCAATAGAACGTCGAAAGCCATTTATGTTCAGAGCGAGTACCGTCTAAGAGCCCAACATTCAGTGATTGCCAGAGCGGAATACTTCGAAGACTACCTTCCAAATACGAGGGAACGCATTGGGATTATCGGTTATAGTTATCGGCCTGTTTTTCCTGTCTCCTTTAAAATTGAGTACCAATGGCATGATGACTCTCGGGATAATCGGCTGTTGAGTTCCTTTTCAGTATTATTCTGATGAGGGTAGTTTTTTTTATTATATCCATACTGGCGCAGGTACCACTGCTTGCGGTGTCGGACTATGTTGTGGTGGTATCTAAAAATAGCACAGTGGAGGCGTTGGACTCGGATATGGTTCGTGATGTTTTTCTAAAAAAACGCAACTTCGACGGCCACACGCGGCTACTGCCCATTAATCTTATCGGGGAAAAACCGGTCCGTCAGGAATTTGAAAGCAGCGTGCTGAAAATGAATCGTGAAGCAATCAAGCGGTATTGGGTGGTGAACCATTTTCAAGGAGTTTCGCCCCCGCCGACTCAAGCCTCGTTGCAGTCAGTTAAAAGCTTTGTTGAAAAAGTCAAAGGAGCCATCGGCTACCTGCCAAGAGAGATGGTGGATGATAGCCTGAGAATAATCTATGAGTTTTAAGACCAAAACGATCCTATTGCTCATTACGCTGAGCTTAATACCTTATGTGATCACAATGATCATACTGGGCAAGGCGTATCGCAGCGACTACGAAAGCCGTTTAAAATCCGACATGAATCACCAGCTTTTGATTACGACGGACAGGCTGGATCAGAGTTTGGAGATACTGGAGAACGATCTTCGGTTTATCGCTTCGCTTGACATAATGAATGATGTCCTGACCGATGATCTCGACAGAAGGATTTTCAAGCTCTTGTCCATGAAGAAAGAAGACATGGATCTGATTGGCAGCTTTGACGTGATTAACACAGAATCAATCATAGTTGCCTCTAGCGATACGGAACGTATCGGGAAAGCCTCAGATGGTGAAAACTTCATGCGAATACCACTATTTTCAACATTTGATCAAAGCCTGTTGGGCGGATTGCTGGTAAACTACGATTTGGTCAATCTGAGCCGGTTGTTCAGTAATGATACGCATCTTAGATATTCACTGTATGACACGAGCTTAACTTCGGGGGAAGTAACTTATCCGGAAAACCAATTGATAGTAAAGAGAACGCTGCAAAACAGGCCGGAGCTCACCGTGCTACTGGAGCAGGATTATGATTTCGCGTTTGCAGTGCTGGACAAACTGGCCAGCAGTTTTTACATGACCTTGATTATTGGAACGTTGCTCATAACGGCGGTAGCTTACGCCACAGCCAATTACATTCTGAAGCCCATCTTGCTGCTGTCAAACACAGCCAACACCATCACCCGGACGCAAGATTACAGCAAAAGGGTAACGATAGAGAGAACCGATGAGATTGGGCAGTTGTCCCTGGCCTTTAATTCAATGATCAGTGGCATGCAGCAGATGTTAGTCAGGCTCAATGAGGAAAGTGAAAACAGGATTAAGCTGGCTGAGGAAAAGAATCGTTCTGAAATGCTGCAAAACCTGTCCACTAAGCTGTCAAAATACCTTTCCCCACAGGTTTTTAATTCCATATTCTCCGGTGAGAGAGATGTGACACTTTCCTCTTCCAGAAAGAAATTGACCATCTTCTTTTCGGACATTGTGGACTTTACCGGCACTACGGATAAAATGGAGTCTGAAGACCTGACCCAGCTTTTGAATCATTACCTGAGGGAGATGACGGATATAGCGCTCAAGTATGGCGCCACCATTGATAAATATATTGGCGATGCGATAATGATATTTTTTGGGGATCCGGATAGTCAGGGCTTGAAAGAGGATGCCAAACTGTGCGTAGAGATGGCAATTTCCATGCAGAATCGGGTCAGGGAACTGCAGTCCGAGTGGCAGGCAAACGGTTATATTAAACCATTTAGTATTCGTGCAGGCATCCACACCGGTTATTGTACAGTTGGTAACTTTGGAACGGAAAACAGAATGGATTATACAATAGTCGGATCGGCAGTGAATCTCGCCAGCCGCATTGAATCGAATGCTGAACCGGGCAATGTGTTTATTTCAGAGGACACCTTTTTACTGGTGAGGGACACATTTGATTGCTGTCCGGCTACATCGGTGACACCGAAAGGATTTTCCCTTCCCGTCAAACTTTTTAAGGTAAAAATGGAGGATGATGCGCAGATACTGTCAATCAACGAAGATGGCCTCCAATTAATCATAGACAAAGCCAGGATTACAGAGGAAACCAGGAAACAGCTGCGCGGTGTGATCGATAACATGATTTAGAAAGTCGTTCATGGCAATCCCGTGAGATTATATGGGATATCGTCGGGAAGGTAATTCTCACTCATTGAGAAATGAGAAAACCAAAACCGGAAAAATCTTAATTCCGACGGATTTGGGCTGTCGGAACGCATTGAAATGCCCTGGAAGGGCAAAATTCACCAGCCAGGGGTGATGTTAAATCCCCGAGTAATCCTATTTCTTTATTTCCTGGCGTCTCCGTGCCCCCCTGAGAGCCGTTAAGGAGGAGATCAATCTATAGCAGTGCCCATTCCTTGCCTTATTGGGTACTGTCTATTGGTCTTTGCCATTCCTCGACTTGGGTAACACCGTGGCGTCCAAGATAGTCATACACTGCTCTACCGTTGGTGAGAGTAGCATCCGTAAACCATGGACCATCACGCCATCGCAGATCGACTTCGTGGTGTATAGAAACGGTAGCGACCTCTTTAGTGTTGTCTAAGAAGGTAATCTTTAAATCACCCATGCATAGACAGTATGTGATGCTGTTGTGGGGTCGAGGAGCAAAATATTCAAATGGTTTCCACTCATTCACAACTTCTATCAGGGTTATCAGCTCTCTCAGCTCCTTAGGATCGGTAATCTCACACAGAAGCTCATCTTCATTAACCGACCTGAAACCACCGAGAAATACTTTTGCTTGATCAGCCTCACTCAATTTTACATTCAAAGCATGATTTGAAGGTATCTTTGCTGACCATTTTTTAAAGTATGCATACCTGTCAAGAGGAACTATTACAGGTAACAATACAACCACTGCATAAGGCACGTAATTCAGTAAATATTTTTTCCGGATCTTCAAAAAATCCTTTAACAGCCCAAGACAGATTCCTATTGCTGCCCCATACGCTACAGCTCCGGAAATATAGCTCAAACGTGGTTGTTCACCTGTTTTGGGAAATTCTTGAAGAAAGGAAAAATGGCTTAGAAAGAAAAAGGCAAGAAGCGGTCCAATGATTAACTTGGTGACCCTATATCGAATTAGTAAAAACGTTGAAAGGATCGATAGAAGCATCCAAGCCCAGGAATAAGTATATATGGAACGAAAATATTCCTCTATATTCATTTTAGGTTCTCATCCACGTTTGACCGCAATCGCGGTTAGGCTAGTATAGAAACCGAGAACAATATGCAGAAAATATTTCTTCATATTGCTTACTATAAAAGTGTTGGGCTGGTTCCTTTTTTTGGACTCACTGGACGCTTTCCTCGTATAGCGATTTGTAACCAAGGGATTGTGTGACTGTCATCAAGCTATCTTTATTAAACACGTCTAATTCGTAAAGAATATATGTTAATAAAAGACTATCCAATAATGAATGCAGGCCTAAATGATCACTATCGAAACTAACTAGAATACTTTGTCCATATCCGATTGAACGATTAAATACGACAATATTGTAAATATCCTTTTCAATATCGAAAAACAAGAATTCATAATCCCCTCTATGGTAAGAGCTTGCAAAAGAAGTATTTTTGTGAGATATCACCTTCATCAAGACCATCATTTGGTGAACCATGAACCTATTCCATCCAGTACTAAAAAGGTCGTAATATCCTAAAGGTTGCATATTCAATAGCGCTTTGAAAATATCATACTCATTCCGTGGGTTTCCTAACAACTCAGCTTCTTTTTCATCGAAAAAGTCTTTTACATCACTTCCGTCGAACGGTTCTAAGAATGCAATTTGGCCGCCATCGAAATTAACAACCACAGTAGGAGAGTAATCATCTACGCGTAAATCGAATTCGACAAAAGCTGGGAGAAATACTTTTCCATAACCGAGGTTAATTTCCTTTTGATTTTGTATATATTCGATTGGTTCATAGGGCGTAATTTCTATGCGAGCGACCGGATCATCTAGCATATCTCCAAACTTAATATACAAATATATATAACCAACAAGTGGAACTATCAATATAGCAAATACAAAATACAGAACAGTTCTATTTATAAATCCATTACTTTTCATTTTCTCTCCCCAACCTCACAACTGGCCCTCGATTGGGCTAGCCGACGTTGAGTTCTCAATTTGGCTCGGTGTTTGGTCTTTATTATGATCCAAAATGTCCCAAAGTCCCTCGAACGTAGCAAGCCAACCCCTATGGCCTTCCATGAGGTAGATTTGTGCATTTTTGTCGGTTCTTGCCATTTTTACTGGTGAATTCATGGCCTTTTGGTAACTGATATATCTTAATTTATGATCCGGTTCAGTTTGAACGACTACAGAGATATAGTTAGGCAGATGATAAACATATGCGTTATATCCTTCGATTTCCCAGTTCGGAATCCCAACTGCCAGGAATACATCCTTGAGACTGGAATCTATGGAAATATTCTCGAATTGAGCAAGTTTTGGTGCAGTATCATGAATATTGGGGCCAGCTATTTTCTCAACTTTTTTCTCCAGCCTCTCTCTCTTAAACTCGGGCGGTTCATCATCAACAGGGGTCCCGCCTCTATCTTCGAGATATCTTGCAATCTTTCTTTTATCGTCTAATTCGATAAGGATCGCTTCGTAAAATTGATACCAATGATATCCAGTGGCTGGGTTCTTTGTAGCGAATACAGCTTGGATGTGCCTTAAATTGGTATCTTCATTTGCCACAATTTCTGTACGATCTTTGTTGAGCAGATAGAGATCCGCTGTATGATCTTTCGTGTCAAAACAGACCGAACGCAGATATTTGATTAACTCTTGTGGATCGGATCCAATTGGAAAATCTAACTGTATAAATTCTAATGCTTTGTAAAAACTAGTTGTCCTGTTTTTGGAAATCTGTTCGGCAAGAATTTCATGCCAAGATGGTCGCGGCCAAAATCTATAGCCGATAAGGCATGAAGCGACTACGAAGATTACAGTTATTACACCAACAGTGTATTTTAATCGTCTTGTCATCGAACGATTGAAGTGATACGCGCTAAGGCGCAGGCGATGTATCCACTGCCTTGCTCGAATTTCTTTTCCTTCGCGCGCCGATCAAGTAAGTGATTAAACCCGCCAAAAAAGTGAATACACCCAATGCGCCTAAATTATCACCCTTATCGCCTAATCCTTGGGCCGCAGAACAGGCGCCTACTGATAAAAGAATCATTATTAAAGCAATATTTATAGTTCTATTGCCTTTGCTAAATTCATCCTCTGTTTCCTCAACCCCGTATATTTTATTAGGGGTTTCAGCCCTAGGCACTACATAAGAATCTGCCCATAAATCTCCAACTCTTCTTTTTTGCGGATGCTTGTGCGCCATAATTAATGCGATAATACCGAATGACATCCAAATTTCAAAAAAGTCGAGGAATCTTCTTTTCAATGCCCTACGCCAGCCGATCGGAGTTCCATTGGCTCCTAGTGTTTTAATTCCCACGAGTTTTCTTCCCAGAGTATATCCTGTGATTCCTTCACTAAAAGGTAATAAAAAAAACCAAACAAGAAGCGGAACCAAAGCCAACGGACCTTGGACTGTGTAATTGCCAATTTCGTTTGGTTCTCCGACAAGCGTCACGTAATATATAGAGAGTAAATAAATTACTCCGTAATCTATCACGGTGGCTAATATCCGCTGATATAACAACTTTCTTTCCAAATATTTTAAATCGGGTGTTTAGGCAAAACCGTGGAGTTTCAAGCCGGAGTTGAGTGGAACAACCTGTCTGAAATTATTCTTTCAGGCGGAAAAGCACGTAAATACTTGCATCGATAGTTATGTTCTCGGGTATGAAGTAACTCGATCCTGCACCTGCCCGCAATGAATACATTGTTGAGTTATAATACTCGCCCCTAGGTTTTAAGTTATCCATTACTCGATCGAAATTCACTTCGGAAATCGCATGAACATTTTGAATGGCCGTGCCCAGACTGGAAGCTAGTTTCTTAGCCCTTTCAACCGCGTCGGCTGTCGCATCCTCAATCGTCTTTTCCTTGAGAATCTCTGAATCCGTGTGATCAAAATCGACGTCTAGATTCTCAATAAAGCCCAGATCAAGAAGCTGATCAATGAAATCACCGTAGTGATCTAATTTGTCAAACCGCACTGTGAAATCACGCGTAAATTTATAGTATTTGAGTTTACCTGTCTCGTAGTTCTCTTCCCTTTGGATATCCACTTCAAAAGACCGAATATCATTTTCTGAGATTTCAGACTTTTGAAGAAACTGAAGCAATCGCCCTGTAAACTCTCGCAGGCGTTCATTTCCAACCTTATAATCGGAACCCTTCGACAATACATCGAAACTAATTTCCGAGAAATTAGGTGGCACCTCAATCTCCGCTCTTCCGCGAACGAAAATAAAGGGAAAGCTGGGAATTTCCTCCGCAGACAACGTTACTGCCAACAAGAACAAGAATATTGATATAGGTTTCATCAAGATCTAATATGATTATTTGAAATATGTCCGGTTTTTGAAATTACCAGCTGTGGAGGCCATTGTTTCAGAAATGTAGCAAATTGGGATCAAGCTACCGCCCTTGCACGGAACCAGGAGATTTCTTCGTCGGTGCCTTGGTTTTGGTGAATTGAACTGTGGGTGAGTATCCGATTGGATTCGCAATGTAAGATAACGCAGAAACATAACGACATCAAGGGCGATTTGATTTTTTTCTGAAAAGGGCAAGAACTTGATCCGATTCCGGGGAAAGCAGCGTAGATCCTGGGAACTGGATGCTGGTTGCTTGATGCTGGATGGAAGAGGGATACTGGACGCCAGATGCTTGATGCTGGATGGAGGAAGAAGAGGAAGATTTTTGGCGGATTTTTATGAAATACGGATTCGTTCGGGTATTTTTTCATTTTTTTTTCGTTTTTGACCCAACGCATCCAACGCAGCCAACCTATCCATTGACGGTGGTGCGATTTTCTGTTAATATGCCACCTGATGTGGAAATTGTAGACCGCAAGACCACAGCTCAGAATTAAATCCTTTACCTAAACCGCTAATATTTATCCTCTATCTTTTAATAACCGCAGTTAAATCGATAAAACCCCGCTTAAGAACATTATATTAAAATGACCAAGTCCTGATGGGAAGAAATCCGATGGAAGACCCGCTATTCAAACGCCTGCGCTTGCACGCAAAGAAAAAACTGTCCTTTGCGCCAGGCAGCGACCGGACGCTTACTTTGAGCGCCTGCAAGGATTTCCTGCGCCTGGAAAACCAGATGAGCCTCCGCTACCATCGCAAGGGAGACGGCGGAAGGCGAGTCGCTTTTGCCCTTGCCTGCATGCTGGATGTCCTCATCGAGAGCCTCTTTTCTCATGCATTGAAGGCCTGGAAAGAGCGGACGGGCAAGGCCGGGGCCGGAGGGCGTGTCTGTGTGATGGCATTGGGCGGTTACGGAAGGGCCGAGCTTAGCCCCTTCAGCGATATCGATCTGATGTTTCTCCATGCCGACGGAGAAAATGACGGGAAATGGGAAAACCTGCAAAAGGCCCTCTCCGAAACGCTTCTCTATGTGCTTTGGGATTTGGGGCTTAATGTAGGCCATTCCACCAGGACGATCGAGGAATCCATCGAAGAAGCCAGAAACAGCATCAAATCGAAAAATGCCATGCTGGAGTCCCGGTTGGTGGCCGGTTCAAAGGCTCTTTACTCCGAGTTTGAGAATAAATACAAAGCCTTTTGCGCGGAGGACGATCCCAACCGCTACTTTGAGGATCGTATAAAAGACCAGGTTGCCCGCCGCAAACGCTTCGGCGGGACCGTTTTTTTGCAGGAACCAGATGTTAAAAACGGCGTCGGCGGTTTGCGTGATTACCAAAGCGTGCTCTGGATGAGCAGCATCAAGCTCGGCACGGGAGACCTCGAAACCCTGGAAAATAAGAGCTTCCTCAGAAAAGATGAAAAACGGGACTTCGAGCAGGCCTATGACTTTCTTCTGCGTGTGCGCAATGAATTACATTTTCAGAACAAAAGGAGGGGCGATGTCCTCAGCCTAGACCGGCAGCCGAAGGTCGCCCTTAACCTCGGGAATCGAGAGGAGAATGTCTTTGAGCGGGTCGAGTCTTTCATGCGCAAATACTACAGCGCAGCGCGAAAAATATACCGAATCTCCGTCCTTCTGGAACAACGATTGACCCGGCCAATTGACGAAACCGGAAAACAGGCCTCCAAAAGAGGGGGAAAAGGAAAACCGCTGGACGGATTTCTTTTGAAGGACGGAGTTTTAACCTTCGCCCAGGACACGGTTTTCGAGGAAGAGCCGGAACGGCTAATCCGGGTATTCCGGCACAGTCAGCAGTTTCAGGCCGAGCTCGATTTCGAATTGAGCAACCTGGTGAATCACTCACTGCCTCTGATCGACGGGAAAGTCATCAATTCTCCAACCGCCAATCGCAGCTTCCGGTCTCTCTTGCTGACATCAGGGGAGGTATTCAAGCCGCTCAGCGCGATGCACGAGTTGGGAGTATTGGGGCGTTTCCTGCCGGAATTCGGGGCTCTCGACTGCCTCGTGCAGCATGAATATTATCACCGCTACACAGCCGATATTCATACCCTGGAGACCATCCACCGGCTCGACCGAATATTCACCGGCCAATCACCCTACGCCAAAAATTATTTCCGAGAGATTCACCAGACACAAACTCCAGGGCTTCTCTACATCATTCTACTGCTGCATGATATCGGCAAAGGAGTCGGTATAGAAGGTCATGCCATCCGAGGGGCACAGTTGGCCGCCGGGGTGGTCGATCGTCTGCAATTGAGCAAAAGGCAAAAGGAGCAAACGCTCTGGGTTATCAAAAATCACCTCGAAATGGCTCGATTCTGGCAAAAGCACGATGTGGACGATCCGGCAACGGCGGAACAATTTGCCGAGCTGGCCGGAAACCGCGAAGGTTTGCGGTTGCTCTACGTTCATACCTATTGCGACTCCCGCGGTACCGCGGAACAAATGTGGAACGGGTTCAAGGACATGCTGCACACCCGCTTGTTCGAAAACACATTGGCCGTACTGGGTGAAGCCCCAGATCCGGTCAGGTCTGCGGATTCGATTAAGGAAGATCTGCAAATGCTGGCTCCAGAAATTCCTCCCGAAGAGGTCGAGGCCCACTACCAAAACCTCCCGGAGCGTTATTTTTCCAGCAACGACAATGAGGAGGTGATACTGCACCTGCGAATGGTCCACCAACTGTTGAGCCACCTTTCCCAGGCGCAGGCCCTGGAATCGCTCGAGCCTGTCATCGACTGGAGCGACGACCTCAATCTCAGCATAACGGTTGTGCAAATTGTAACCTGGGACCGGCCGGGTTTGTTTTACAAACTTGCCGGAGCTTTCAGCTTGGCGGGATTGAACATCATCAGCAGCAAGGCCATATCCCGCACCGATCATATCACCATCGACACATTCTACGTCTGCGAACCGGGTGGGGGAGTGGTCCAGAGTGAAGAAGCCCTCCAAATTTTTCTAGAAGGACTCAATGAGACCCTTCTCCATGATCGCGACCTATTGCCGGAAATCGTCAAAAAAGCCGAGAAATTGAGCCCCCCTGAATATCTGCGCAAAGAGGAGGTTCTCCCCGCGGATATTCATCCCACGGTGGAAGTTTACCATGACGAACGCCTGGGTCGCACCTATGTCGAAGTTATGGCAAGAGATCGCATCGGCCTACTTTATCGAATTGCCAATACCATTACCAATCATGGTTTTGACATCGATTTCGGGCGGATCATGACGGAGAGAGGAGTCGCCGTGGACACCTTTACCATCGACGGAATTGATGATACTTCGGTCACCGATGAGAATCTATTGACGGCTTTGCAAAAAGATCTGCAATCCGTTATTTCCTCCGAAAATTTTCCGGTCGTAACGGAGCCGAAGAACGGTCCGCGATGAATCGATTTGACGAAGATTCGGACCTCATCGGCTCCCTTTACGAAATCAGCTCCCTGGCCCTGGAGGATGTTGATCCCGACCGGGCAGCCGAGACGATTTTAGCCACCATGGCAAAATTTTTCGAGGCGGAGGCAGCTTATCTGACCTTGGCAAACCCCGATACCGGCCAAATGGAGTGTGAGTCAAGTTACGGCCTTTGGACCGAAAACGGAACCCCCTCTCCAAGCCTGCAAAATGGCCTGACAGCCTGGGTTGGGTTGCACGGAAAACCACGGGCCATTGCTGATTTTGCTAAAACTCCTCGATTCCTTCCCTCCACGGAGGCCATCCGGTCGGAAATGGCGGTGCCGCTAATGGAAAAAGATTATGTTATCGGAGCGATTAACCTTGGTTGGCGTGAGGCCAAAAACTTTACCGGGACCGATATTGAAAAACTGGCCCGACTAACCACTGAGGCGGGCCGGGTTCTCGATAGGCTCTGGTTGGTTCAAAGGCTGGAGAACAAGGCCCGGCAACTGGGTTCACTCCTGGCAACGGGACAAAATCTGGTTTCCAGACATGGTCTCGGTGAAGTCCTCGAAACTATTCCGGGGGAAGTTCTTAAAATTATGAATTGCAAGGTCTGCGCCCTTTTCCTGCTTAACCCGGATGGTAAAGGGCTCACCCTTCAAGTGGCCGCCGGGACTCCACGCCTGCATGATTATACGGAAAAGTTGAACCTTGAGGACAGCGCCCTCGGATCGGCCATCCTTTACCGGAAGCAGGTGGAAGTAGCGGATCTCCCCAAAACCGAAGAGCACCATTTTGTGCCCGTAGTCCAGAGCGAGGGCCTCATCTCAATGCTGGCCACACCCATAACCTACGAAGGCGAGGCAATCGGGGTGCTCAATGTTTATACCGGGGCAAGTCATCGTTTCGATAACGGTGAAAAAAGTCTCTACGCGGCGCTCGCCGGACTCACCGCGGTGGCCATCCAGAATGCCCGTCTCTATGAAAAGGTAGTGGCTGGTGAGGAAGTGCTGCGCCGGAGCGAGCGGCTGGGGGCGCTTGGACTCCTCACTTCGGAGATCGCCCACGAAATCCGCAACCCGCTAACCGTCATCAAACTGCTTTTCGAGTCGCTTGAACTCGATTTTCCCATCGAAGACCTTCGCCACAAGGATGCCGAAATCATCAAGGAAAAACTGAATCAGCTTGATGAAATAGTGCGCCGCGTTCTCGGCTACGGAAAAAGTGAGGATACCGAACATAAACCCTTGGATCTCGACCCTTTGCTTCGCGATACCATAGCCCTTGTCCGGCTCAAGCTGGCCCAAAAAAATATCCGCCTTTGCTACGAGCCGGAGCCGGACGCGGACCCGACGGTCGTTGTTGGCCACAAAGGTCAGTTACAGCAGATATTTCTCAATCTAATTCTTAATGCCTATGCCGCCGCGCCGCAGGATGGACTGATCAATATTTCGCATTACAGGAAAGAAAGGGAAGGGGAGGGTGAAGCCGCCGCAGTATTGGAGTTTGCCGATAACGGCAGCGGCATTCCCGCGGAAATACGAGAGCATATTTTTGATTCCTGTTTTTCCGGACGCAAGGAAGGAACCGGATTGGGGTTAGCCATAGTCAAACGCATCGTGCAGGACCATCGCGGCCAAATCGAAATCGCCCAAAGCACACCCAACGGCACAACCATCCAAATAAAACTCCCCCTTGATCCAAATGACACCCTCTAAGCCCATCCTTAAATAATCTTCCTCTTCCTCTTTGTCTTTCTCTTCGTCCCGTATTCTTTTAATAACAACAGCTTACACAAAAACAGAGTAAGACCGAGAAAAAGCAAGGCCCATCCACATATCCAAAGGTGGGCCCCGCTGTCCCCAGCGGGGCTGTATTAATTCAGCGTAATTCGATAAATTACATGACCCGCGCATGTTGAAAGTGTGCCATTCCCTACCTTACCGATGCTCACCTTGAATTCGAGATACTCGGTCAGCCATTCCTTGGCCTGTCGGAGCGTAGCAGTTTGTCCTGGCATCCTGAAACCTGCCTTTCGCATGGCGTAGACATAGGTTGGGTGATGCCCCGATCACTGGTAATTCCCTCTTGTCATTACCCTTATACCATTCCATTCTTTCAAATCTTGGCCCATCTAGCCACAAACTATTCGAATGGAGTGAGGTTGACGGGATAATAACTCAATTTGCATCACGTTCCGGGGAACAAGCCTGTTACACTTGAATTAGCAGAATGCCAATGATCAAAAACAAATCCCTCGAATCCTGCACCCTGCGCGACACCCTGCTGCCGAAGCCGCTGAGCGGGGAGTTGAGCGTAGATAGTATGACTAATTGAGAAACAGAGCCGCCCATGATCAACCACCTACAACTCATCAGAAATGTCGGGCTCTTTGACTCGGTAACAACAGTGGGGAACATCGCGCTTGGACGTACCACTTTGATCTATGCGGAGAACGGTCGTGGCAAGACAACGCTCGCTGCAGTTCTTCGATCTCTCGCGACGGGCGATGCAATTTCGATTGTGGAGCGCAGGCGGCTTGCTGCACTGCATCCTCCGCATGTCATCATCGGATGTGCGGGTGGGTCACCGGCGGCGATGTTTGTGAATGGAGCTTGGAGCCGGACTCTCGCGAACATGGTTTTTTTCGATGACGTGTTCATCGACCAGAACGTTTATTCAGGGCTCGTGGTGGGGGTCGATCACCGACAGAATTTGCACGAATTGATCTTGGGTGCCCACGGCGTCGCTCTGAATCAGCAGCTTCAGAACCTCATCGCGCGCATCGAAGTTCATAATCAAACGCTCCGGCAACGCGAGAGAGCAATTCCCGCAGGAGAACTTGGCCAGTTGTCCGTTGACCAGTTCTGCGCTCTGCCTGCGAACCCGAATGTTGAGCAGGAGATTCAGGGCGCAGAGCGAAACCTTGCGGCTGCACGCGCTCAAGACCAAGTGCGGAATACGCCCGCGTTTGAGTTGCTCAGCCTTCCTACTTTCGACATCGCTGGGATTGAGGCTGTCCTTCGCGCGGGTGTTCCCGAACTGGATGCAGTGGCCGCCGCTCGTGTCCAAAAACATTTGGCGACATCAGGACGAGGTGCTGAAGAATGGATTGGAGAGGGGATGCGCCGACAATCAGAACGTCCGCCGCAGGTTGTCGGAGAATGCGTGTTCTGCGCGCAGAACCTCGCTGGCTCACCGGTAATCGGTCACTATCGCGCCTTTTTCAGCGAAGCCTATCGGGCGTTGCAGCGCAGCATCGTTGGCACTGCGGCCGCATTGAATCAAACGCACAGTGACAATCCCGCTGCCGGACTTGAGCGAGCAGTCCGTATTTTGAGTGAGCGCAGACAGTTTTGGTCCCAGTTCGCCGAAATCCCGGACCTGCAAATTGACACTACGGTCGTTATCCGTGACTGGCAGGCGGCCCGTAACCAACTGACTGTATTGCTGACTCAGAAGCAGGCATCTCCTCTCGACGCGGTCACGGTTTCTGACGGGGTGCGTGCGGCCGTTCAGACCCACGAGGCCAATATCGCTGCAATCAGCGCGCTCAACCAGCAACTCACTCAAGCGAATCAAGCTATTGCTGCAGTAAAACAACGGGCCGCGAACGCAAATCCGGCAGCAATCACTGCAACATTGACTCGCCTCAAGGCTGTTCGGTCCCGTAATACCGCAGCAACGGCGGCGCTCTGCGCGGACTACTTGACCGAGAAACAGGCAAAAGCTGTAACTGAGCTACTGCGCGACCAAGCACGAACGGCGCTTGAGCAGTATCGAACAAATGTCTTTCCGAACTATCAGGCAGCGCTCAACCGCTACCTCGCGCGATTCAACGTTGGTTTCCATCTTGATGCTGTGACGGCAACGAACACGCGGGGAGGACCGACCTGCACTTACAATATCGTCATCAACAACACGGCAGTAGCTGTGGCCGGCGGCGATCCGCAGCCAGGAGAACACTCGTTCAAGAACACTTTGAGCTCAGGTGACAGGAACGCTCTAGCTTTGGCGTTCTTTTTCGCCTCAATCGAAATGGATCCGAACATCGCCAGTAAGACCGTCGTAATCGACGACCCTGTTTCGAGCCTCGACGAACATCGCTCATTGACGACGGTTCAGGAACTCCGACGCCTTTCAACCAGCGTTTCCCAAGTGGTCGTTCTTTCACACAGCAAACCGTTCCTCTGCAGAATATGGGAAGGTGCGGATACTGCCACCCGTGTCGCGCTCCACGTTGTTCGCGACGGAAATGGATCGACTATCCAGCTGTGGAATGTCGATCACGACTCAGTTACGGAGCATGACCGAAGGAACGCGATTCTTCGAGATTACCTGGCTAACGGATCTGGTAACGAGTGCGAGATTGTACGTTCTCTCCGTCCTCACGTTGAGGCGTTTTTCCGGGTTGCGTGCCCCGAGCACTTTCCGCCTGGAACACTGTTGGGACAATTTCGTGGGCTTTGTGTCCAGCGAGTGAACACACCGCGGCAGATTCTCGGAGCACAGGATATCCAAGAGTTACGGGACATAGTGGAGTATACGAATCGGTTCCATCACGACACGAACCCCGCGTGGGAAACCGAAGTTATCAATGCCGCTGAGTTGACCGGGTTTGTCAACCGTGTTATCGCGTTCGTGAAGCGTCCCTAGTTCGGCCAAAGCATGTTCCTCAACGAATCCATCGTCGAAGACGCCGCCCTCGAATGGTTCGGGGAGTTGGGCGTTGGAAGAGTGAAATTTCGGAGCCGATCTCCTTTTTCTTTTTCCACCACTTACTCTTCTTCCTTACAGACCATTCTCGACGAGACGCGGTCAGTTATCCGGCGATACTGGATAGCTCAAGCCTCACCTCAACCTCAACAAAGTTGAAATCATGAGCAAAGAATCCGGGACATCGCCGCCCCCGGGCGGACAGTTCATCGTCTATCAGACCGAGGACGGGAAGCTGAAGATCGACGTGCGGTTCGAAGGCGAAACCGTCTGGCTCACGCAGCAGCACATGGCGGAGCTTTTCCGGACGACCAAGCAGAACATCGGGCAGCACTTGAAAGGAATTTTTGACGAATGCGAACTCTCCCAAAATTCAGTAGTAAAGAATTTCTTTACCACTGCCGCCGACGGCAAGAACTACAAGACCAACTTTTACAATCTGGACGCCATCATCTCCGTCGGCTACCGGGTCAAATCCCGTGTCGCCACGCGATTCCGCATCTGGGCTACTCAGCGCTTGCGGGAATTCATTGTCAAAGGCTTCGTTCTCGACGATGAGCGACTGAAAAACCCCGACCAGCCCTTCGATTATTTCGAGGAGCTGATACGCCGGATTCAGGACATCCGCACCTCCGAACGGCGGTTCTACCAAAAGATCACGGATATTTACGCTACGAGCATTGATTACGACCCCACCCAGGAGGTCAGCATTCAGTTTTTCAAGACTGTGCAGAACAAGGTGCACTGGGCGATCACTGGCCAGACTGCCGCCGAGATCGTCCATGAGCGGGTGGACGCAGCCAAGCCCAACTTGGGGTTGAGCAACTGGCGGGGGGCGGTGGTCCGCAAACAGGATGTCGCCATCGCCAAAAACTACCTCACCGAACCTGAGTTGGCGGCACTCAATAACTTGGTGGAGCAATATCTGGTTTTTGCAGAAGGTCAGGCCATGCGACGCGTGTCGATGCATATGGCGGACTGGATCAAGAAGCTGGATGCGTTTCTGACGCTGAATGAACGCGACATCCTTACGCACGCCGGGCGCATTTCACATGAGGTGGCGCAGGCCAAAGCCGAGCTGGAATACGACAAGTTCAAGTCCCTCACTGCTGCTGAGCCACGTCCGGTGGACGCGGACTTCGATCAGGCGATGAAAGCATTGGAGAAACTACCGAGGCCGAAGAAACCCGACCCGCCAAAACCATGAGCCTCAATGAATCCATTGTCGAAGACGTCGCCCTCGAATGGTTCGGGGAGCTGGGCTATGCGGTCGGACACAGACTGCGTGGTAAAAGTGGTGATGACCGGCAGGAAAAGAAAAAGAAGTCAGTCCTATCTTTTTGATATTGGTCGGTTTTGTTCTGGTTTTTTCTGCGATACTGTTTTTCTCACACTTCTATTCACACCACACTTCGAGCAGGTACATGACCATCACTTGCTCCTCGGCCAGGCTCAAGTGGTAGGCGTCGGACAATTCCTCCACATGGCGGATATGATCGATATTGGCCATGAAACTTTCACCGAATTGAAAAAAGCTGAAATCAATGACTTTGCATTGCAAGCCGGCCTTGCGCATCAATCTCACGGTCTCCTCTCGGCTGAGGACGGAAATCTGCATTAGGTAGGCAATCCCTCCCGCCTCCAGTAATTTGGGCAGCAGCGCGATCAAGTGGTCGAAGATATTGCGGCCCCAGAAATCCGCCGGGCGCAGGCAGGATTCACCCTCATGTGGATTGACGGGGGTCTGGTAAAGACTGGCCACGATCAAATCGTATTTCTCATCCGGAATGGCCGTGTAAAGATCGATGGCCTCTCCACTCACACGATTCGAGACCCCGTTGCGGAAAGCATTGGCCAAAGTATTTTCCACCGCCTTCGATTGGATGTCGATGGCATGAACCTGCCGCGCTCCATTCAAGGCAAGCTGGACGGTCAGGATTCCCGTTCCGCAACCAACGTCCAAGCATCGTTTTCCTTTTCCCGCTCCGGAGCGAAAAAGATGCTTCCAAATTAGGAAACTGCCCTGTGTGGGCTGAAAAACTTCGGGATCACAAACAATCTGCGGAAATTCCAGCGGAAAAAGGCAGCGATTCTGATCATCCGTCCAGGAGTCATCCTTCGCTTTGCCGGAAGGTGGTTCAATCTCCGCTGACGGCGTCGGGGTAGAGGTAACGCGGGTCCTGACGGTTGGACCGGTTAGTGTGCCCTTTAATTTTTCCCTCATGGCCGAAATATGCTCGGGTCTTACCCCTAAACAGCCGCCAAGAATGTTCGCCCCTTCCTCTCTCCACTGGGCAGCCATCGCCGCAAAATCATCCGGGCTGACGGATTCATCGAATTTCCAACCGGGATCGCGAAAAAGACCCAGAATCGGATAGGCCCCAAGCGGCAAATCGGTGAAGTCCCGAAGCCAGGGAATCATTCCGTTGACATGTGCGGCCGGAATACCGCTCAGAAGCAAGGCCTGCACCCCCATACGCTCGAATTTTTGAGCCGCCCGGCCAAACAGGTCGCCCTCCGGTCCGCCCCAATGTTGCCCATAGACGCCGCAAACGCCATATCGGCAGCGTCGAAAGGAAAGCCAGACGGGAATACCCGTCTCCACCATGCACTCCACCGCTGCCATTGTCAGCCCATCCCGGATCAGCGACATGGATTCCATCAGGATGATATCGGGAGCCTCATGCAGAAAAATTCGACCCAGCAAACGAAGGCGTTCCAGCCGTTCTTCAGTATCGATATCGCCATTGAGGCAATAGGCCACCGCGCATTGTCCGCTTTTTCCAGATTCTTCAATTGCATTCCGGGCCACTCGAATGCCCAGGCGAGCGGCCTCCATCCAATGTCCAGGCTCTTCACTGCCGGCAACATTGCGGGGGTCGAATTGCGGATCATCCATAAGCCCCCAGGTCGCCGTGGAAATAACATCGCATCCCGCAGCCAGGAAACTGCGGTGTACCTCCAGAACCTCTTCTGGCGCATTATACAACGCCCAGCTGCCCCATAGCCCGTTTTCGCCGACTTCATAGCCTGGGATGCTCAGCAACCCCAGCTCGGTGGCCAGGCCCCCGTCAAGGATAACACACTCCTGCCGGTCGAGTAGGCCTCTTATGTGGCGGCAGGCTTCCGACTCCCGGGCAACAATCTTTCCCACTGCCAGCTTACTCCTCTTTGCCGGGTGATTCCGTTTTTCGCCATCCTCCCAACACCAACCCAGTAGCTGCGTAGGCGATTAAAACGTCACCCGTGGTGAGGACTGCCAGCTTATATCCTATCATGGAAAACCCCGTATACACCAGGTGGGGGAAAAACAGAAAAACAACGTAAATGATGACTGCCAACCTCAAGCCATTCACCGCTGAATTCACCTGGAGAACTTTAAAGAGCCAGGCTATGGCGTAACAAGCCAGGATGGCTCCCGTAATGGCCAGGACAAAGGGAATTGGCGAAGTTGGTTGGAAGTATTCGGCGGTTTTATTCATCAATTGCAGCCACCTGTCCTGAAACAACAACGGAGAATACCAAATTCCGCTGATACCGAATTGAAGGGCGGCGCAAATCCATACCGCCAAATGGTTAATTTTTGTTTTTTGCATCGAATTTCCTATTGATGAAGTTTCAGATTCGCGGGGATGAGCCACAAGTCATTACTGTGAGGGGCAATTCCGCGGAAATCCCCTCTTACCCGGCCTGCCGCAGTTTCTTGTTGGGTAAATTAAGAAAGTTGAGCCACGATTCGTCCAGGTCGGACCCCAGCACGAAATTGATAAAGGGACGAAATTTTGGCCGGTGGGGCTTCCTGTTGAGATGCATGCTGGCCTCGTGGGGTAGGCGATTGCCTTTACGTGAATTGCAGCGCAGGCAGGAAGTCACAATATTTTCCCAAGTGGTCTTGCCTCCACGCTCACGGGGGATTACGTGGTCGAGATTCAAATTTTTTTGCGAATGGGTTTTTCGGCAATACTGGCAGGTGAAGTTATCCCGCTCAAAAAGATTCTGCCGGGTGAACTTCACTTCCTTCATCGGCAGGCGGTCGTAGTGAGTCAGCAGCAGGATTTTGGGCACCCGAATTTCCCAGCGAACGGTATGCACGTATTCGCCTCCGTCATTCGACGAATTCGTGATGGAGTAGTCGATCCATTCCGTAAATTGAAGGACATGAAAATCTTCCTCGGCGGAATGGATAACCCGCGCATGATCTTGAAACAGCAGGGAAAAGGCCCGTTTGGACCCTATAATGTTTACCGCCTGCCAGAGGCGGTTGAGCACGAGTACGCGCTTCGTAAGGCACCCTTCCATTTCGGAAGCCAACGTTTATGGACGAACCCGACAGGCGTCAACACTTACCTTGCCACCGGGCTTTCCGGGTTAAACTTCTTCTTCCAGCACAGGGTTGGTTAATCGGCCTATATTCTCTATTTCAACCGTAACGTCATCTCCGGCTTGCAAAAAGGTTGGTGGCTTACGGCCGGCTCCGACCCCGGATGGGGTTCCCGTCAGAATCAATGTTCCGGGTTCGAGGGTTGTCGATCCACTGAGAAACTCAACCAGGGTCGGAACGTCGAAAATAAGGTCGCTGGTCGAGGAATTCTGCCTCATTTCTCCATTGACGAAAGTGCTGATGCTCAGGGCATGCGGGTCAGGGATGGAATCCTTGGTCACCAGACACGGTCCCAATGGGCAAAAGGTATCGAAGGTTTTACCCCTGCAAAACTGCCCCCCGCCCCATTTCTTTTGCCAATCGCGGGCGCTGACATCGTTGGCGCAGGTATACCCCAGCACGTAATCAAGTGCCTCTGCGCGAGAGACATTTTTGCACCTTCGGCCGATGACAAGCGCCAATTCGCCTTCATAATCGACCCTGTCGCTACGCAACCCTCGTGGCAGGAGAATTGGGCCTCCGGGATCTTGCACCGCGCCGGGCAGCATCATGAAAATCATTGGATGTTCCGGAAGAGGCATGCCTACCTCTTCGGCGTGTCCCTTGTAGTTCAGACCCACTGCCAGGATAGCCTTTGGCCTTATCGGGGCTAGCAAACGCACCGGGGAAACCGTTTCGGCGGTAATTTCAAAATCACCGTAGATTTCCCCCTCGATTCGCAAGATTTCGCCCTTCTTCGATTGGCTGGCGTATCCTGTTTTTCCCTCCTGATCCAGATAACGGATTAATTTCATGGATTTTTTGAAATGAATTATTTCCTCCCCTACAAGAAAATTCAAGTTAACGATTCTGGAATCTGTATAAAATTGGAACTTGAATTTAATGTTTGTCAATCGTCCCTAATTCTTTCATCAACCGATACTTGGAATCTTTGAGGGAAACGACCGCTAATTATTAAGTCCTCTTTCGAGCGTTAGCCGATGTCTGCAATATTCGCTGTTTTCGAGATACTGGGGAGCCTGGGGGTCTTTCTCTTCGGCATGAAAGTCATGAGCGAGGGGGTTCAGAAAGTCGCCGGTGAAAGGCTTCGCTCAATCATGGGCTCAATGACCAAAAACCGTTTTTACGGGGTGATGACAGGTTTGCTCGTGACCACCATTGTGCAATCCTCATCCGCTACCACGGTCATGGTGGTCAGTTTCGTCAATGCTCAGTTGTTGCGGTTAAGGCAGGCGATTGGTGTCATCATGGGGGCCAATCTCGGAACTACGACCACTTTCTGGATTATTTCCTATCTCGGTCTGAGCGCTAAATTCAGCCTAACCAGCATTGCTCTGCCCTCCATCGGGTTGGGCCTGCCGATGTTGTTTTTCAATCGGGCGCGCATTCGCGATTCAGGAGAGACTCTCATCGGTTTCGGCCTTCTTTTTCTCGGTCTGGACCTTTTGAAAAACAACGTTCCCGACGTAAAAGCCAATCCCGATGCCTTTGCCTTTGTCCAGCAATTGACCGGTTTTGGGTTTGGTTCCATCATTCTCTTTCTCATTTTTGGCATTTTGCTCACCGTCATGGTGCAATCCTCTTCCGTTGCGGGGGCCATCACCCTGGCCTTAGCCAGCAAAGGCTGGATCGACTTTCCCACTGCCGCCGCCATTATATTGGGCGAAAATATCGGCACCACAATTACCGCCGTACTGGCCTCCCTCGGTGCCAACACTCATGCCAAGAGAGCCGCCGCCGCTCACCTCATCTTCAATCTTACCGGAGTTTTATGGATCCTCTTGGTCTTCAACTATTTCATTGGAATAGTGGATTCCATCATGCCGGGTGATATCAACGACGCCTCTCATTTGCCTGAGCATCTGGCCCTCTTTCACAGCATGTTCAACTTTTGCAATATCTGTCTCCTGATCAATTTTGTTCCGCAAATTTCAAAACTGGTGCAGAAGCTGTTGCCGGTCAACCAGGCCAAAGAAAGTGAGGAACGTTTTCCTTACCTCTCCGGTAAAATCATACATACCGGCGAGTTGAACATTGCCGAGGCGCAAAACGAGGTAGCCCGCATGGCTGAATTGACCGAGGAGATGTTTCGCGGATTCATCGAGGTTTACGATAATCCCGACAAGGATATGGGCGATCTGGTTAAAAAACTCAAAAACCTTGAGGAAATCAGCGACCAGTACGATATTGATCTGACCGATTATTTGATACGGTGTTCGACCGACCAACTCAGTGTCCATGGTGCCGTCCAGGTGACCGCCATGATGCGTATTGTTACGGAATTGGAGGACATTTGCGACTGGTCCTACCGGCTGGTGCTCCTGGCGCAGCGAAAATATCGAAAAAAACGTAAACTGCCTTCCAAAACCCGTCAGGAAATTCGCGAATATTCGGAGCAGGTTCTCGATTTTATTCAATTTTACCGCCAAAAGTTAAAAGGCCCACTCTCGGCCAAGGACATGGAAATTGCCAAAGAAATGGAGGCGAATATTGGCAAATCTCTCAGCAGTCTCCGCAGAAAAGCCGTCAAACGAATCCAGGAAAGTGGAGAGATAAAGGCGGAAATGCTTTACATCGACATTCTCAGCCATTTCGAAAAAATCGGCAATCACGCCTTTAACATATTCCAGGCCCTTGAACACAGGGCTATGTGAGAATACTCCAAAGGCCCTTCAAGCATGGGAGTCTCTCACAAAAACCTTTCCCGCTGGTACCTCCAAACGGGTCAAAACCTGGAAGCCGGCCTTTCCTTCGGTCAAGCTATGCAGAGCGCCGGCGGGGCTCCTTCCAAAGATGTCGCCGCCATGGCCCAGCAACTGCTGGCCGGGCTCTCCATCGACGAGGTTTTTAAAAATGCCCCCAAATGGTTGCCGCAAGCCGACCGGTTCCTCATTTCTGCAGCCGGAACCAGCGGACGCATACCCGACGCGCTTAAAAAATTGAGCGAACGGCACAAATTAGCCGCCGAAAATATCTCCCGGGCTGTTTTCGCCACTCTTTATCCGCTTGGGGTGCTTCACCTCGGAGCGCTTATTTTCCCGGTCCTCAACCTGGTCGAGTTCTCCGAAAGCGGCAGCATGCAGTTTCACCCGGAGGCTTATATCGGCAATGTGTTGGTATTTCTCCTCCCCCTGTGGGCTATCATGGGAACGCTCGTTTTCCTCTCGAAAAGGCGCAGCCCGATCATCTTTTTCCTCATGCGCTCCCTGCCCGGCCTGCGCGGCTACAGCAAAGCAAAGTCCGTTGCCGATTTTTCCTTTGCCCTGGAGTCCTTCCTCAACGCCGGAGCCCCCATGGCCGAGTCCTGGTTCGCCTCCGGTATGGTTTCTGGTGATCCCAACCTGCAAAACGCCTCCCTCCAGATCACCAACCAGATCAAGACCGGCCAACCTCCTGGCAATTACCTTCCCCAATACAAAGTATTTCCGGAGGAATTTACGACGCTATACCGGACCGGTGAGCAAACCGGCCGACTCGATACCAACCTCCTCATGCTGACCAAACAGTTCCAGGAAAAAGCAGACCAAAGCCTCGCCGTGGCTAGTTCCTGGTATCCCAAACTGATCTTTCTCATCATCGCCATCTACGCCGGCATCAAAATCATGGGATTCTACAGCCAATACCTCGGCGGCATCCTCAAAATGATTGAGTAACGAGAAGAATTCTCAAAAAAAAATTTATCTATAACGCCATGCCTTTGGGAGGATTGGTGGAGCCGATCGGGATCGAACCGACGACCTCGTCATTGCGAACGACGCGCTCTTCCGACTGAGCTACGGCCCCATTTTTCGGATAAATTCATCCTGTAGCCTCCCGCCGCCAATTAGTCAATCCGATGTTTGGTTTATTGATTTGAAAGCCGGTCCTTTTCATGTGGGAAAATTATATTTTTGTTTAGTTTGCTTTTAATGCTTGATCCTGTGGGCAAATCCGCTATCCACGCTGGCTTTGATTTCACTAGGATAATTACTAATCTAAACTTCAAAAAATGACAAAACGGGGACTGAATACCGTTTATTTATTACATAACACCATGAATGACAAACCCTTAAAGAAAAAATCAACCACTTCTAAAAAAGTGGTCAAGAAACCCGCTGCCAAGAAAACGGCCGCGAAAAAAGCTGTTACCAAAAAAACGGCCACCAGCAAACCCCGCAAAGTGGCAACGAAAACCGCTGCTGTGCCCAGCAAGATGATAAAGGCGGTTGCCAAACCTTCGTCCAAGTCGCCGGTTACCACTGTGATTGCGAAAGTCAATGTTGGATTCGGCAATCAGCTTTTCATCCGTGGCGATGGATCCAACCTCAATTGGGATCAGGGCATTGAGATGGATAATGTCACTCCCGATGAATGGAAACTGAGTTCCAGTGAAATTCAGGAGGATATCCAGTGCAAATTCCTTATCAATGACCGTGTCTGGTCCACCGGAGAAAATATTATCCTCAAGGCTGGAGAAAAATTGGTCTTTGAGCCGAAATTTTCTTAACGAATTTTCAGGAGTTTTCTGGTTTCCCGGTTAAGTTTTCTGGGTCGGGGGAAATCGCCATCAACTCATTCCGCAAAAATTCTGCGGCCTCTTTGATGCTGCCCGCACCCAGCGAGTCATAGTTGGGAAAATATCGCACCTTCATCTCTGCCGTTGAAAAGGGAACAGGCAAATAGAAGCGGTCCCAACTTTTTAAACGCCAGGAATTCCTCAGTCGGCCGGAGATCAGTATGATGGGCGCTCCAGATTGTTTTGCAACGCGTGCTGCTCCTTTCTTGAAGTTATAACACGGTCCCCTTGGGCCATCCGGCGTCAGACCGATGTCCTTGCCCGCTTCAAGCGCTTTCAACAGCTCTCGTGAAGATTCTACCGTCCGCTGACTGCTTGATCCACGAACCGAATCCAGTCCCATGAGCGAAAAAAAGGCGGCCAGCCATGCCCCGTCCTTGCTGGCGCTGATCAAGCCGCAAACCCGCCGGTGTTTTCGATACCGGCGGACCACACCGGCGGCAAGAAAGAGACGGTTATGCCATAAAATGATGATTGCGGGGGCGTCCTTTCGAGTCAGGACTTCCAACTCCTGCGGGCTGATTTTAATCCGAATCGTGGCGCTCCAGACACGCAGCAGGAGACTCAATGGCCATAATGCCAGCTTGCGCCAACCGGAGATCTCGTGAACGGTTTCCATCCCAAATTACCTGAAAGAACAGGATTTAGCCTCAATTCGGCCAATGGCAACTTTTTACCAGTAACCTTTTGTTAATGTAATTTCCGAGAGGACTTCTAAAAACCTCCGCAATTGCTAAATGCTTGTCCCTCCATGCAGCGCACCTATTCTGTCCGCACCCTTTTTTTTTCTTGAAATGTCCGAATCCCTAAAACCATGCCCCCATCTTCCTCAGGCTTTCCCTGATATGGATTGGAGATGTCTGAACGCCTTTGGAAGTATTCGGGATATCGAATTTTACCTCACCGCCTTGCGCTACGCCCAGTACCTTTGGCTGAAGGGCTATCCTGGAAGAGCTATTCTGGCCATGACTCGTGGACTATATGCCGACCTCGATGGTTCTGAATCCCAACTAGGGCAATGGCCGCTGCCTTTCCGGGCCTTGCAATGGTTCCTTTTGAATTACCGGGAAGAATACGGATTCCTGGGCAACCCGCGAATCAGCTATCAGCATCAGGCTGGCCGCATTCGTGGCGAAAGGCGCTGCCAGATCTCTTGGCGTGCCTGGGCCTGCTGGTATATTGTCAAACAAGCCAGGCCTGACCTTGAACCGGACCGAAAACATCGGATAGAAGAACCGGAAAAATGTGAAATCGCCGCCGGATTGAAAACTCATGGAATCTTGGATGAACTGCAAACATGGCAAGTCGTCGTTGATTACAAATTACCTCAGGCAGTGATTGAGCGCTAAACAAATTCACTCTGGAATATATAATATGATATTGATTCAGAAACTTTTGAATCTGCCCTTGTAGCGGTGAACCAGTTCCCTCATTGCCCTGGCATTATCCTCCTTCATTCCGAAACCGATAAAATGAATTCGCGCCTTTTCAGGTAAATTCTCCTGAAAATTCTCCAAGTCCTTTGCCAGCTCATCCCAAGGCACATTTTGATAACTTTTTTCCGCATGATTTCTTTGAAATGATCCGTCGGAAATGAGCAGAAGAACATCGGGATTGAACGCAAATGCCGCTTCCAATACCGATTGTATGCCATTGGGATTCTTCTGCACCCAATTACGACCGCTGTTGCCCGTTGTCTTGAATTCCGTCCGGAGCCATTCCAGGGCCGCCTCTTTATTTCCCTTTGTGGCCGGCGCCAGGTATTCGGAAAAAAGATCATATTTTCGACTGAACTGGATCAATCCGAATAGACTATTGGCGCTGAGACTCTCGACCGCTTTTACTGTTTCATCCCGAACTCTTAAAATGTCCATTCCACTTTTGGCCATGTTATCGACTACTGAGCGGGAAATATCGAAGGCGATGACGAGGCGCTTCGTCTCATCGGAAATGCCCAAAATGGAAAATCTGGAAACTTCCAGGTTAATATTGGTCAAACCATTTAACAGACCACTCTGGCCGAGTAGCGACTCTCCCAGAATCGGACTCATTTCACTCCCCCACACGCTTGCCTCTGAAACTGGCAACTCGGGAATTTGGGGTAAACCATCAGGCAGCAGGGCAGAGGTTCTCAACCTGCTCAGCATTGCTGGCGGAGTTGAAAATTGCCTCAGTTCAGCTATAGCTGCCCTGTGTTCCAATTCCCGTTGGGGAAGGTAAATGGTTTTTTTGGCCACGAATTCCGGCTCGCTGCGTAGCCGGGGAGCTAAAACCACCACAAAACCCGTCCCGGCCAATATTAAAACCTGTAGCAAAATGGCTAGAAATAAGGGACCGGTTTTCAGTTCCCAGGCTTTGCCGACCTTCAGCCGCAGTGTTTTACCTAAACTAACATCACTCATGATAAGAGCGAAAGACCCTCCCCATGCTGCCCCGCAAACCGTGCAAGACAAGGCAAAAGACAATTCCCGGCCATGAGCAGACCACAAAGTGTGACCTGATGGCGAGAATTCATAAAAAGTCGAGAAACGCCACTTGACAGGCTACGGTAACATCATAGTTTTTATCCCTTTCTTGCATGGAACGGGGTAGTAGCTCAGTTGGTTAGAGCGCCGGCCTGTCACGCCGGAGGCCGCGGGTTCAAGTCCCGTCTATCCCGCCACTTTTTTTGTTGATTATCAACAGATTACAGTAATTACACTTTGATTTTTCATGCGCCTCCTTTATTTTGCTGATTAATAGCAAGCACTTTTGTGGCGATTTTATTTCAATTGCGTTCCGTTCTTCAGGAAAATCGTTTCCAAAGGGAAGGCGAGAAGAGAACCAGGATGGCAAAAAGCTCGAGCCTCCCCATGATCATGAGAAGGGAGAGGGTGTATTTTGTGTAATCTTGGAAAAACGCATAAGTATTGGTTGGACCAATCTCCTGAAAGCCCGGTCCAACATTGAACAGACACGCCAGAATGGTGGAAACGGCCCCTTTCACCGATAGCATTGGCTCAAAAAACACCACCAAAATAAAACTCACACAAGCCACCAGGCCAGCGAGCACCAAGTAGCTGATAATGCTTTCCTGTGCGGATCGGTCGAGATTTCTCCCATTGATTTTAATGGAACGAACAACCCTGGTGCGAAAAGCTTTTTCGATATTGATGAGGGATACTTTAACCGCCACCACAATGCGGATCACCTTGAGGCCCCCGGACGTGGAGCCGGAGCTTCCTCCGATCATCATGAGAATCAGGAGAATCGAATGCGTAAAGGGCGCCCAGGCATCAAAATCGGCGGTGGAATACCCGGTCCCGGTCGAAAGGGAGACCACCTGAAAGGCGCCCAGCCTCAATCCCTCCAGCCAGGACTCGCTTTCAGCGAAAACTATCAGGTGCCAGCTTTTTACCAGAGATACGACCACCAAAATAAGGAAAAAGACGCCCGTTTCAGTGCTTTCCAAGACAGTTTTCCAATTACCCCTGAGGAAGTGGAGCATGACTATGAAACTGGTTCCCCCAAGGACCATGAAGAGAATGACCATCCATTCCAGGAGAGGATTTTGAAAAGCGCCTATGCTGGCGCTCTGTGTGCTGAATCCTCCAGTGGCTACAGTGGTAAACATGTGGCATACAGCATCGTACCAATCCAATCCGCACAATTCGTAGTTTATCGCACAGATTACCGACAAGCCCAAGTAAAGGCCCATGATCTGCAAAACACCCGTTTGCACTCTTCCCGAATCGAGGTCCGTGGAATGGGCTGAAGATTCGCTTGAGTAGAGGATTTTCGCTCCAACACCCAGGAAGCTCAATATGGCCACGAAAAATACCACTATTCCCAATCCCCCAATCCACTGGCTTATGCTCCTCCAGAATAACAGACTGCGTGGAAATTGTTCCAGATTTGTAAATACCGAAGCCCCGGTGGTGGTTATGCCTGAGGTCGATTCGAAAATGGCATCCGCCAGAGAGCAACCTGGAATAATCAGAAAATAGGGAAGGGCGCCGATCAGGCTGGCCAATATCCAACCCAGCCCGATTACGCTTAGTGCCTCCTTGCGAAACATTTTTAAGTCCCCCTGCCTGCCCAGGTAGGTAAAGGCGATGGACATGGCAAAGGCGATAACAGTGCTCATGCTGAAACCCGCCAGGGCGCTCTGCTCTGCACTTGAAGAACGATAGGAATAGCCAACCCCGAGGCTGACCAGAAAGGCAATTGCCTCAATCAGCAAAATCATGCCCAGTAGCCTGAATATTATGGGGTAATTCATTTGGGATTTCCCATTTGACGGGTATCAGTTGTTAAATCTACTTTTAGTCCCTTGGACTTTCGAGTGTCTTTTTTGTTTTTTTCAATGCTCGATTTCCAGGAAAGGTCTCAATACTCTGGTTCTCCAAAATGTAGCTCGCATTGCCATTCCGGTGGCCTTAGACTTCTTGCTCTTATGTATTCAAGTTGATTAATGGAGGCAGTCGCAGAACACTGTTGGTGGCCATCCTGGCTCCTCCTTCATAAAGAGTTGCAGACTGAATTTTAACAGTGGTAGAGGTATGGAAGAAAGAGAAAAAATTATTCGCAAAGTAGCTTTTGTCTCAAAATTGAATGGAACCAGCATTGCATTTGTGGCCGGTTTAGGCGCCTTGTTTTCACTGGCCTTTCAGGATTGGCTTTATGCTCTACTCGGGTTGGCCATAGCAGCCTCCGGAGTGATGGAATTGAAGGGCCGTAAATTATTGCTGGAAAGTCGGGATGGAGCCGAGAAATGGCTCAAAGGCAGCCAGCTCTGGCTTATGGCTCTGATTATCGCCTATGCTGGTTTCAAAATGCTCTCATTCGACACCTCGGATCCTTTAAAAGACTTGCCCACCGATATAGTGGAGCAGCTTGAACTTACTCTCGGAATGAACCACTATGAGTTTGGCCAATATATTACCCTCTTGAATTACTCGGTTTACGGAATAATAATAACGGTCACCATTTTTTATCAGGGGGGAATGTGGTTATACTATAAACTGAAGACTTCCAAATTGACCAAGTTGGATCAACAAATCGCCTTAGACACCCTCTAACCTATAATTTTGAGATAGGTTACTTCCTATTATATTAGCCCAATTTCCATTTTTTGCGCTCAATGATTATATTGTTCATATAGTTCAATTTTTCTTGAACTTTGGCCGGGTTTCTCTATTATTCCTGAATTTATGTCCCTGAACATACAAAAGGAGGTGGATTCCCCTTCGTCTTTAGCAGGTATTCCTTCTGGTATCGAACGGCTTCCACCTTTGACTCCGGTTGAACAGGAGGTTATTCATATTTTTGTCCAGACTGCCCAGGTTCTGGGTCTCCCCAAATCTGTCGGCGAAATCTATGGACTGCTTTTTTGTGCCATGGAACCTCTCAATTTTGACGAAATCATGCGTCGTCTAAAAATTAGCAAAGGCTCAACCAGCCAGGGCCTTCGTTTTCTACGCAATATACAGGCTGTCAAAACCATTTATGTTGCGGGAGATCGCAGGGACCATTTTGTCGCTGAACTCCAATTGCGAAATCTTTCCGCTGGATTTCTGAGAGAGCGGATTCTTCCCCATCTCGAAAATGGTCAAGAGCGCTTGGCCAATCTGCACGAACTACTTCCCCAGAACCCTTCAGAAAATTGTAAAATTTTGGAGGAAAGAGTGGGTTATCTTAGCACCTGGAACAAAAAGGCAAGGGGGCTTTTACCCTGGGTTTTGAAATTTATCGATTCTTGATCCAACCGAAGATTACTTTGCCACCACTCATTCGCGAAATAATTAAAATCAAAACGGTTCCACGGGATTTTGTGAATCCTGACAGTCAAAACCTGAAATACGAACTGGCTTCTGCAGAAATGCCGAACGGCCAGGGGCGGCAGCTTGAAATCATGGAAGATTCTTAAAAAAGAACCGGCCTTAAATAATTTTATAATAAGGAATAAAACGCTGTGCAAAATATACTCTTGACCGGAGCCGCCGGATTTATCGGAGCAAGAACCGCGGAAAAATTATTGGAGCGGGACCACAAGGTAATCGCAGTGGATAATTTAAGCGATTATTATCCAAAAAACCTGAAAGAATACCGTCTCAACCAATTGCGGAAAAACTCAAATTTTATTTTTTTTCAGGCTGACATTGAAAACAAGAATGACATGGAGGAGATTTTTTCCCGGCATCGTCCTCAAGTTGTATTCAATTTGGCCGCTCGCGCTGGGGTTCGGGGAAGCCAAAAAAACCCTCAAGCCTATTTCCAAACAAATTCCATGGGTGTTCTCAATATTTTGGAAATTATGCGAAAATACGAAACCAGGAAACTGATTTTGGCCTCCACATCATCCCTTTATGCAGGAGAGAAGGCTCCCTTTGCCGAATCCTTCCCTGCCAATACTCCTTTCTCGCCTTATGCAGCTTCCAAAAAATCGGCCGAAACCTTGGCTTATACTTACCATCATCTTTACGGTATTGACGTTTCTGTTCTGCGGTATTTTACCGTTTACGGACCAGCGGGCCGACCCGATATGGCCCCTTTTCGCTTCGTCGAATGGATACTCGGAGGGGTGCCCATACGGGTATTCGGCGATGGAGGTCATTCACGTGATTTCACCTACATCGATGATATTGCCGAAGGAACGGTCCTCGGAATGAAGGAGGTCGGTTACGAGATCATTAATTTGGGTTGCGGGGCGAATCCACTTTCCGTTAACAATCTGCTTGAATTGCTGGAAGAACTGATCGGTAAAAAACCAACTATTGAACGAAGCCCCAGTCTTTTGGCAGACATGCCGGAAACATGCGCCGATACCACTAAAGCGCGTCAAATTCTTGGTTGGGAGCCGAAAATTAATCCAACTGAAGGATTCCTCCGAACCGTTCAATGGCACTTGGAAAACAGAAGCTGGTTGCCTGCCATAACTTCTGCTTCAGAGAATATCTGATTCTCGTCATTCTACTTTTTATTTTATGAATATACCCTTACTCGACCTTAAAGCCCAATACGCCACCATCAAAGAGGAGATCGATGCCGCTGTAGCGGAAGTCTTTTCCTCCCAAATGTTTATCAATGGCGATAAAGTTGCGGAATGTGAAAAAGCGATCGCGGCCTATTCCAATTGCTCCTATGCCGTCGGAGTATCCTCTGGGACGGATGCCCTCATCATTAGCCTTATGGCCGAAAATATCGGAAAAGGAAACGAGGTGATTACCACTCCCTATTCGTTCTTCGCTTCTGTTGGTTCGATAGTCCGTTTAGGGGCCCGTCCCGTTTTGGTAGATATTGATCCGGAAACCTACACCATCGATCCATCTGGTATCGAAGAAAAGATTACCGATGCCACGAGAGCCATAATCCCCATCCATTTATTCGGACAAATGGCGGATATGGAACCCATTGTTTCTCTGGCTCGGGAAAATAATCTAATCCTGATTGAAGATGCGGCCCAGGCCATCGGAGCCGAAGATAAAGGAAAGAGGGCGGGATCGCTTGGCCAATATGGTTGTTTTTCATTTTTCCCCTCCAAAAATTTAGGAGCTGCAGGTGATGCTGGCATGGTGGTAACTAACGATAAAATCCGAGCTGATATTTTGGCATCATTACGAAACCACGGCGAAAAAAAGAAATATCATCACCAATCCGTTGGAGGAAATTTTCGTCTCGATGCCCTGCAAGCGGCAATTATCAATGTGAAGCTTTCATATCTCGACCGTTGGACCGAAGCGCGCCAGGCCAATGCCCACCGTTACAATGACTTGTTCAAGGAAACCGGATTGACGGAAAAAGAATTGATCCGGACACCTGTTGCCAAAACTGATCGCCACATATACAATCAATACATCATCCGGGCAAACAGGCGGGACGACCTATCCCTTTATTTGAAAAGTCGTGAGATCGGCCATGAGGTTTATTATCCTCTTCCCCTCCACTTGCAGGATTGTTTTTCCTTCCTTGGCTACCGTCGAGGTGATTTTCCTCAAAGTGAAAAAGCTGCCCAGGAGACGCTTGCTCTGCCCATTTTTCC
>JAJFLV010000051.1 GCA_021772535.1 Opitutales bacterium
AAAACGGTGTTGGGACTCACCCCGAAGGCGCGCTGTAAACCGCGTAGACTGCTGCGTTCCTGATAGGCTCGAAGGATCATTTCTTTTTGCTCTTCGGTGTATTTCACTGTGGGGTTTTCGCGGCTTTGTTTACCACAATCACGGCAGCGGTAGCGCTGTTTATGGTTGGGCGTCTTGCCAAATTTAATGATATTTTCACTTCCACAGTGCCGACAATTAATAATTTTAGTAACCATGCACTAAGAATAAATTGCCTAACGCTATTTGTACAGCAAAAAATACAAAATAACATTCTTTTTTTATACACTACCCACTTTTCATAGTCAAGATTTACAATATGGAACTATTGGCGGAAAAGTATTAGATGGAAAATATCATGGTCAGGAAGCAGCTAGCATAGCTATACGAATTTTACGGGGAGATAAGACGTCAAGTATTCCCGTTGTCATTTCTCATACACCATTTATGTTCAATTACGACCAGTTGGAACGATTTAACATCAAATTATCCGATTTACCCAAAGGGAGTATTGTTCTCAATATGCCATTCTCTTTTTATAAAGAATATAAAACTCTGGTTTTGGTAACTTTAGTGTTCATGTTTATACTTATTATAATTATCGTGATTCTCCAAATTAATATAACGAAACGAAAGCGTGTTGAAATAACCATGCAGACAAGAACAAGGAAACTGGAAGAATCCGAAATTAGGTTTAGGTCCACTTTTGAACAAGCTGCCGTAGGGATAGCGCATGTATCTGCAGATGGAAAGTGGTTGCGGGTAAATCAGCGTTTCTGCGATATGATCCAATATGATAAGTCAGAGCTTATTAATCTCACTTTTCAAGAAATCACCCATTCAGAGGACATTGCAATCAAATTAGAATATGTAAAGAGAATACTAAAGGGTGAAATCAAGTCATATTCAATGGAAAAAAGATATTTTCGGAAAGATGGTTCAACTGTTTGGGTGAATCAAACTGTCTCGTTAGTTCGGTTGGACCATGACCAACCCGACTATTTAATATTTGTTATCGAAGACATTTCCGCAAGGATTAAAGCAAGTACAGAACGTTTGAAATTAGAGAAGAAATTGGAACAATCCCAAAAAATGGAAGCGATAGGAACACTCGCTGGCGGCATTGCCCATGATTTTAATAACCTGTTACAGGTTGTTATCGGTTGCTCCCAACTGGGTATTGCTGCATTGCCCGAAACGGACAAATCTCGAGGCTACATGCAGGCTATTTTCGATGCTGGAATCCGGGCCAGAGATTTGGTTAAGCAAATACTCACATTCAGCCGCAAGTCACAAAGCAAATACGAGGTAATGTCAGTCATTCCCCTGATAAAAGAAGCAACAAAATTTTTACGCTCATCCTTGCCCACGACGACTAAAATCGACCAAAACATCGACGAGGACTGCAAAGACATTTTGGCCAATCCCACCCAGGTTCACCAAATTATCATGAACCTGTGCACTAATAGCGATTATGCCATGAGGCAAAAGGGCGGGAGGCTCTCGATCGGATTGATGAATGTTGAAATCACGGATCAAAATATGCCTCAACCGAATATGCAATGCGGTGATTATGTTCAATTAACCATTGCAGATACAGGCAGTGGCATTTCCCAGGAAATACTCGATCGCATATTTGATCCGTTTTATACAACCAAACCCGTGGGGGAAGGAACCGGCATGGGATTGTCCGTCGTCCACGGCATTGTCAATGGTTATGGAGGCGCCATTCGAGTTGAAAGCAAAATAAACGAGGGCACGAAATTTGAGATATTTTTCCCCGCAACGAAAGAGGATATTAAACCAGTCGAAGTAGAGCCAGCCATCATAAAAGGAGGAAACGAAAGAATCTTATTTGTCGATGATGAGGAATCGGTTGTTCAGATGGAAAAGTCCGTAGCTGAATCCTATGGCTATCGGGTGACTATAGCAAAGAGCAGCTTGGAGGCTCTCGAAACGGTAAAATCGAGCGCCGATAGTTTCGACCTTGTTGTTACCGATCAAACCATGCCGGGAATGATCGGTGTCAAACTTGCTCAGGAAATCTGGAATATTGAGCCAAATTTACCCATCATATTGATTACCGGATTCAGTCATACTGTTGATGAGGAGCTGGCCAGGGATATGGGTTTCAGCGATTTTTTGAAGAAACCGGTCACTAAGGAAGTACTCGGAAGCACAATCCTAAAAGTATTGGATAACAATAGTTGAAACCTACTGTAGACTGGAAATAGCGGACATCGATCCACAAATTTAGAGGAAAACCGAAAGGAAGAGAAATTGTTTGGAACCCCTACAATCGACAGGGCTTTGCAAACCGCTGTAAGTTAGCTCTAATTTGTCAGGTCAAGTTGTACCTACTAAAGCTTATCAGCGCAATCTTCGGATTTAAGAAATATTGGAAAGAGGTTTACTCAAATTCAATCGTTACTTCAGTCAGGTAGGGGGATGCGGCCCCGTTGGGAGTGGTTAGCCGGGCGCGGTATTGCAGCCATTTTCCTTTTAATTTATCGACGACAGCACCTGATTCTTCATACCAGGAGCCTGGCCCGTCCGGTCCTTGCCAGGGACTGTCCGGGAGGCGGTCTTCCGAATCGGTGGAACGCAATTGAAACTGGACCCCTGTCCCGTGAGGGGCGTCCGCTTTCCAGGATATCCGCGCTGGCCGGAGGCCCTCCGGCATGGCATGGGTGGAGGATTGATAGTCCTCGTAAAGGCCGCGGTCATAGCTGTTGCCGAGGTCGCGCAGACTGAGGCCGCCGGGTCCGGTATTGGGAAGGAGCGAACGGTTTTGAGGCGAGTATCCTTGCGGACTTCCCCAATAGAGCATGGAAACAGTGCTGTGGATGAAGGGAATGGGTTTGTCGACGGAGCCGGAACTGCGGTGGTTGACCATGAACAGGTCCAGCCATCCATCACCGTCGTAGTCCACCCCTTCCGTGCCGGAGGAGCCGTAGGAGGGAAGCTCGGTGCGAGGCCTTTGCCCGAAGCCGTTCTCGCTTCCCCAATAAAGGAGGGCCGGTTTGTTTCCGGTGACCTCGCCGCCATAACTGGTGAGGAAGAGATCGAGCCAGCCGTCCTTATCGTAATCGGCAATGGTGTTCTGATAAGGCACATAGGTAGAGATTTCGCTGAAATTCTCACTGGAGTAACCGGCGGAGGAGCCGTAGTAAATGTAGGAGGTGTTTTCATAATTTTGCGGGTTTCGGCGGAAGGGAAGAAAGAGGTCGAGCCAGCCGTCCTTGTTGAAATCGGCGCCTTTTACGAACATGAGGACATCCTTGCTTTCGAGGGTGAACAAACGACTGCGGTCGGAATCGAAGCCATCGGGGCCTCCCCACCAGAAAGTCATGACTCCGGGATCGAGCTGGCCCGCGATGTCGAGCCAGCCATCGCGGTTGAAGTCCATCAGAAGGGGTGCGCGAATGATGGAGACGTGATAGGGAATAATGGAGCGATTGTGGTGCCGGAAGCCTTTGGCCGAACCCCAGTAAATGGGGAACCCGTGGCGACCGGGATTTTCCAGGTCGGGGGCCACACCTCCCGCCAAGAGGTCGAGGTAGCCGTCTTTATTGATATCGGCAACTCGCACCCCGCCATAGGCGCTGCCCATTGTCAGGTTGGTAGGGCCGGTAAAACCGTTTTTACCTCCCCATTGAAAAACGAGACCGTTCTGCACATGATCGACCCAGGCGATAAAGCGCGAATTACACCAGACAAGGTCGACATATCCGTCGTCGTCGAAGTCGGCATGGGCGTGCCCGGATATGTGGTGGCTGGGGAATTCGGTCCGCCGCTCGATGGAAAAATCGCGGGTGCCGTCGCCCCAATAAATATGGGTTTGAGAGGCCCCGTCGCGGAATCCGCCCTCGCCGTTGAAGAAAATGACTTCCGGGCTGCCGTCATGATCGATGTCACCGATGGTGTTGCCGTAGGAACCCCGGGTGGGAAACTGGGAATGGTTTCCAAAGCGAAAGCTCCCGTTTTCATTCCAGAAAACATAGGAGAGCAAGCTGAGTTCGTTGGTCACATGGCGGTTGCTGAAAACGAGTTCGGGATATCCATCTCCGTTGAGGTCTCCCGCGCTCACCCCGCTGGCGCCCAGGGTGGGCAGGGTTTGAACATCAGTGGTGGAAAAATCTTCGCCATCCGAAACATAAACCAGGGAATCCGTCCAGGTAGCGCCTCCGGCAGAGGCATAATTGGCTATGATTACATCGTCCTTGCCATCGAGATTTACATCAGCAAGGACAAGGTCCCGGGGCGTTTCTACTTTTAAAGTGATCGGTTGGACGGAAAAATTTCCATCGCCCCGGCCAATAAGTATTTCGACGTTTTCAGCAAGGCAAAGAGCCAGATCCGCCTGCCCGTCTCCATTGACGTCGCCAATGGCGGCCTCATAGCCGTTCTGTTCCATCATCACCCGCGCATCGGTGTCCGAAAATGCCCCTTGAGATGAGAGGTATAAATAGGTTCCCACCGTCCCGGTAGCGACTAGATCGCTGGTTCCATCGCCATCAAGATCCCCGGCGGCGACACCACGGGCTAATCCTTCAGGAAAGAAAAGATCGGTTTTACGGGCGGCATTAAATCCGTTGCCGGAGTTCCAGTAAATCATGCTGCGAGGGGCCGAGGGTGTGTCTCCACCGGTTTTTGGCTGCCAAATACAGGCTACCGCCACATCGGTCCAGCCATCGCCATTGAAATCGCCTCCGGCAATCGAGGTGGCCCTGTATCCTGGGAGGGCTTCCCGGTTTTGGGGAGAAAACCCTTGCTCAGAGCCATAATAAACCCAGACCGCTTTCTGGTAGTATTGGCTATCGGAGAAATTAGCCGTCACAAGGTCATTATAACCGTCCTTGTTGACATCCTCGATAAAACCCTTGCGGGTTCCCATACCGGGAAGTTCGGTACGTGAGCGTCCATCGATCTCGCCGTCCCGGTTGGCATAGATATAGATGTTTTCTTTTTCGGTATGGCCATGGCCGCTCGGGATAACGATATCGGGAAATCCGTCCTGATTCAAATCCCATCGGTTAATCATCTGCAGACGGCCATTTTTGGAGACATAAAGGTTGCTCCCGGCATCCAGAAATTCGCCGTCGCGAAAATCCTCAAAAGAGTTCTCCGTCCAGGTGGCTTGGGGTTTTGCTTGTAAAGGGGTTTCAGGCAACATTGCAGCGGATAGTAAAATCGCCGCTATGAGTGAACCCGTTAAATCATTGAGGAGGGAATTAATAAATAAGCGCATATTTCTACTATACTGATAATTCCAGCAATGTGAAGTGGATGATTTTGATATGGCATCAGGTTTGTTCTTCTTCCTCTAATTTCTCCTTGATGACCGAAAACCAGTTCCAGCGGCGTCCTTTCTCGGATTGCGAATCGCCGATCAGAAAACTGGCCCCGTAACCGACAAAAAAAGTCGCCAGGAATCCAAATGTCGAAGGCCACAAAAAACTGATGTATTCCTCGGATTGTATTTGCAACAAGGAGTAGATTTGCTCCTGAAATGCGACAAATAACGTAACGAAAAACCCGGCTAAACCGCCCACCAGGACACTATTTGCTCCTGCCCGGCGTGTAAACATCCCAAGCAGGTAAATTCCTAAAATGGGTCCCGTAAAGCTATTGATCAGTTTATTGGAAATTTCCAGAAGAGAGCCCAGTTTGGCCACGTTGCAAGCTAGAACAATCCCGATGAAACCAATTCCGATAGTAAACAACCGGGAAATAAAAACCTGGCGGCGCTGTTGTTTTTCCCCTTCCTGATTGACCTCTGCAGGCCGGTTTGCCCAAAGGCGTCCGTAAAAGTCGACCATGGCCACCGAGGTGAGGGAATTGAGGGCCGAATCGATGCTGGAAAGTGAGGCGGCCAGAATAGCGGCAATGACCAGGCCGGTCAGACCGGCGGGAAAAATTTTGGCCATAAAATAGGGAAAAAGCTGGTCGGGAGATTCTTTCGCCCATTCGGGCAAACCTCCGAAATTGGCCTTGTAATAGGCAAAAAGGGCCAAACCGATAAAGCCCAAGGCAAGCATCCAGACAACATCGCTGACCGCGGTAATGATAAAACCCTGCCGGGCATCCCTCAAGGTGCGGGCGGTTTGAAAACGCTGCACCATGACCTGATCGCTGGTATAAGTCGTAATACGCGCCACCAAGGTAGCGATAAACATGCCCCAGAGGGTCATTGGAATAAGAAAATAACCGGTCGCTTTGGTCCAAAAACTTCCGCCCGCGGCTTTTGAACTCAATTCGGTCAGGCTCTCCTCCCCTACTTCCATCCATTGCTGGATTATTTCGCCAAAACCGCCCTCGATGTTGGAAAGGATTACAATTATTGTCGCAGTGAGTCCGGCAAACATGATGCAGAATTGGGTCAGATCGGTCCAAACAACCGCCCGGATTCCTCCCAGCATGGTGTAAATGGTAACAACCACACCAAGAAATACTATGACCAGCCAGGCGTTTTCCGGCTGGCCGGTAGCGACCGTCAGGGCCAGCGCTGGAACATACAAAGCGGTCGCCAGCCAGCCCAATCGCCAAAGCATGAATATACCGGCTGTGAGAAGACGCACCCTGACATCAAAGCGGCGCTCCAGGTATTCGTAGGCGGAAATAATACCCATGCGCCGGTAGAGCGGCAGGGTTACAAAAAAGACGTAGGGATAAAGAAGGAGCCAGGAAAAATTACCCACCATGGTATAGGCGCCAAACCGGATAATGGCCGAAGGTTGCATGAGGTAATCGATCCCGCTGTTGAGGGCAGCCATCAAAGAGGTTCCCACAACCAGCCACCGCATCTCCCGGCCCGCCAGGAAGTAATCCCGCAAGTCCTTTTGCTTTCGAGAATGATAAATGCCGATCCCCACCAATGCGGCCAGGTAGGCAATTAAAATCAGCAGATCCAAAAAATGAAGACTCAACCCGTCATCGCTGTTCATGCCCGAAATGTCCTTTCACTTCAAATCCGGCCAAGGAAAAAGGATTATTATTATCCTACTCCAGGGAACCTTTTCCAGGGGCAAAAAGGGGCTGGGTCCAGGCATGGGCACCGTTACTGGAGAGAACCCTGGCGCGAACATAGAGGTCACCCTTCGTCAAGCTGTAGGAGGGATCCATGGATTCGTCGACTTTGAGAATTTTGCCCCCTTGGCCAATAAAATACGTGTGGTACCGATCGGCGTTTTGGCCCTTTCTCGGATTCTCGAATTCCTCCCGTTTTATGCTTAAACGCAAGGTCTTGTTTTCTGTTGAAATATCTTCCAGATCGACGCCGGTGGAAGCGTAAAAATCCCCTTCCCGCATGGCCTCGACAATGGCTTTCCGGGATAATTCCGCGGCCCTTACCACAATCCACCCACGACCCGGGTTGGAGAGATGACGACCCCAATCGCGGAAGTAATGGGCATCGTCGACAGCCACACCATAATAGATTCGGCCCCGGCTGAGCAAATCGTCCCATAGTTCTTCCAGGCTCGGTTTTCCGCCCCCTCCGGAAACATGCACTTTCTGGTGACCGTTGTAGATTTCAAAGTGGCGCAGACGCTTCATCGAATAGAGGTCGTCGGCGCTTATCGACCAATAGAAATTAGGATGGTTGATGTGGGGAAATCCTCCGGCATCGTGCACTTCATCGATCGATTTCTGCATTATTTCCCGGCCTGAATTGCCTTCCTGCCGACCGACCAACCTATGGGTATCGATCCCGTTGACATGGATTACCTGGCGGCGATCTTCAACCGTGATATCGCTGGATACCTCCTCGCCGGGAATGAGTAGAAAAGACTTCCCCTCATGGCGCTCCAGTTGGCGGTCGAATTCCTCTTGAAGCTTATCTATCTTCGTGAGGTAATTATGGTCGGTGAGAACGAGAAAATCGTAAAAGTGATCGCGGTACCACTGGGCCACAGTTCCGGGAGGGCTGTCCCCGTCGGAATTGAGGGTATGGGTGTGGGTATTGCCTTTAAACCACTGGAGTTCACTGCTGTCGTTATTGTTTTTATCGTTATTCATGGTTTGAGCCTGGCTTGTGGCCGGGATAGAGATCAGGAAATTTGCGCAGGCGAAGAAAAGCGCCAAAGTGTAAAGATTAACAAAAATATTCATTTAAGAGAAACAATTAGCTTTGAGCTGAAGGCTTGCCGCTGTTTTCCGGAAACGCCTAGTTGGGTAGATTAATTGTGGTATATTTTCTTGAATCATTGATAGCATTCGCCGCATTACGCGTTGCAATGATAATCAAGCAAAATGAAGCAAATAGAAAATATCCGAACCCCAGATTTGCTTCTGAAATAAGTATGCAAGTAGAACTGCAAACAATTGCTCCACCAAAAAATAAAACCACTAGGACCCATCGTGCGGTCGGTGCCCGAATATAAATTTCCTTACTCTCTATTTTATCCACCCACCATGCAAGAAATATAGTTACGATTGTTGCAATACACAATACGATGGAGGATATAATCCTAAATTTGGATTGGGGAAGGAGAAAAATTGTAAGAACCGTTGCAACCATTAAGAACATTGCGCCAAGAAATAAGAGCGATGTAACCGGTTGATGATCGATTGGCTTATCTGCTCTCAAAATAATTTTCCAACAGTTGATGGTTTATTCGAAGCGGCCTTGGCCGGGTGCGAAGAGGGGCTGGGTCCAGGCGTGGGAACCGTTGCTGGAAGCGACTTTGGCGCGGACGTAGAGGTCGCCGGTCTGGAATTGGTAAGTGGGTTCAAGGGAGGTATCGATTTTGAGCACCTGGCCGCCGCGTCCGATGAATTCGGTGCGGTAGAGCTCAAAATTGTTGTCGGTCGCCCGAACCTGTTTGATATTCAATCGCAAAGCGCCGTCAGCCATTGAAAGGTCTTCCAGGACAACTCCGGTGGAGGCGTAAAAATCGCCCGCGCGCATGGCTTCGACGAGGACTTTGCGGCTCAGTTCTCGCGCCCGCACAACAATCCACCCACGCCCAGGGTTAGAGCGATTGCGCCCCCATTCTTTAAAGTCGTGGGCATCGTCCGTGGCCACACCGTAATAGACACGGCCCCGGCTGAGGAGGTCGTCCCACAATTCTTCGAGGCTGGGTACTTCGCCGCCTCCATTGACGTTGACCTTTGGATGTCCGTTGTAGATTTCAAAGTGGCGCAGGCGTTTCATGGAGTAAAGGTCGTCGGCAGTGATGGACCAAACAAAGTTGGGATGGTTGACGTGGGGGAAGCCGCCGGCGTCGTGGACCGCGTCAATTGTCTTTTGCATGAGGTGTTGAACGGAATCGCCTTCGAGTTGGCCCACCGTTTTTGTTGTGTCGATCCCGTTAACATGAATAGTGTAGCTGCGCTCCGCGACGGTGACGGAGTTGGAAACTTCTTCTCCGGGGACAAGGAGAAAGCCTTTTCTTTCTTCCCTTTGGTTGAGGCGATCCATTTCCTGCTGGAGGACATCGATGTTGGCGAGGTAGTTGTGGTCGCTTATGACAAGGAAGTCGTAATCATGATCGCGATACCATTGGGCAACCTCACCCGGCGAGCTGTCGCCGCCGCGGTTGTGGGAGTGGGTGTGGGTGTTGCCTTTAAACCATTGGAGTTCCGGCTGTGCCTGGGCTTGCGCCGGAGGGTCGGCCAGTTGGGTTAAACAGGCACAAATTAACACAATCGCGAGGGTTTTATTGATAAGTATGAATTGCTGCATGACTAGGTAGAATTGTTCTCGTTTTGAATGCTTATTGATAGAATAGAGACCGGTCCAATGTACCTCAAAAGCATCAATCCTTTAATTCCGTGGTAGCGGAATCTTGCGGGTGGTTTTCCCATTTGGAGAGGCCTTTTAAGGTCATAAAAAAAATCAATGCGTTGGGCCCGGCAATGGCGACCCACATACCGATCCAAATCCAGCAGACCATCAAGAGACGCGCCCCAATACTGAAATTGTGATGTTCCACCAAGGCATTGAAATGATTGACAACGAGGATCAGGAAATTGACGACAAACCCGGCCACACAAAAAAGGGACCACCGAATGGCTATCTTTTTATACAGGTCCATCGCTCACTCCTTTTTTATTCCCAGGCACCCCTGCTGTATGCAAATAAATCATAAGCCCAAATTGCAATTCTGACGGCCCTATCCAATCCTGTAAACGCCCAATTTTGCGCATTTTTCTCTACGCAACCGGGTCGCGGATTCTACTCCCCGTTAGATTTCGTGCCCGTCGAACAGGTATTCTTCGGTCTGTTCTTTCGACCACATGTCGCTAAAGCAGGAAGAGTCTCCCTTGCTCTTAAGGCAATCGGCGATGTCACTGAACTTATTCAGCAACGACCTGAAGACGAATGGGCCAAAACTGACGCGATTGATGCCGATTGACTGAAGCAGCGAAAGCGAAACGGCGCCCGGTGTGGCCAGGATATTGATGGGTAAGTCTATACGGGCCCGAAGGAAACGGATGGTTTCCTCGTCACCCGGACCAATCGGGTAAACGCAGTCCGCCCCCGCTTCAGAGTAGGCCCCGGCTCTGGAAACGGCATCTTCCGTGGCATCCTCTTTTTTTGTAAAGGTAGAGGACAAGTAACTGTCAATACGCGCATTTACGACCAGAGGCAACCCCCGGTCAGCCGCAATTCGTTTGACCGCCATGATCCTCTCACATTGCGCCTCGACCGGGCGCAGCGCCCCGCCTTCCTCCAGGCTGTCTTCGATGTTTATGCCCACGATCCCGGAGTCGATCACCTGAGAGGCAGTCTTGGCCAACTCCGAGATGGAGTCGCCATAACCACTCTCTATGTCGGCGGTGACGGGAACATCAACACTGCCGACGATACGGCGGAGGAGATCAATGAGGGTGGATCGCTTGATCTTTTCTCCATCCCTATAGCCAAGACTGGCGGAGACAGCGGCGCTGGCGGTGGCAACGGCTGGGTAACCCTTGGCTTGTAAAATCCGGGCACCGATCGGGTTCCATACATTGGGCAGGATGAGGAGATCCTCTTGTGTATGGAGTGAGAGAAAATCCTGGGCTTTCTGTTTTTGGCGATCAATATTCACAATAAATCTTTCGCTTTAATATTAAGGTTACTCATGAGGTGAATTGACGGAGTTGTCAAAACGGGAGCCCCAAGTCGGCGGGCTTGAGGAATAGCCTGCATCATGAGATCCAAGGTCTGCTCGAAATGAATTGAGGAGGCTAGAACCTATCTCAAACTCGCGGATGATTGATGTTTGTAGCGCCACGGCAGCACAAATCCTTTGGAAAGAGGAAGTTATGTGTTTGAGCAGCGTTCCGGAGGGGCAGCAGGGCTGCTAGCCCGGCAAGCCCCGTCGCGCCTTGCTCAAAATGCATAATTGCTCTCTGCATCAACATCATCGAATTTGAGATAGGCTCTAACAGCTTTTTTGGGTATTTGGTTTGCGGGTTGACCTTTGCGGTGGTATCTCTTTAGCAAAACGAGTTGGCAGTAGAAAGAATGATAGGAAACAATTTTGCCTGACCCCATGGAGAACGAAAATTCCGGTAGCGCAGAGGTAATAGTCATTGGAGCGGGCCCTGTGGGTCTTACCTTGGCAGGGGAACTTTTACGTCACGGAACTTCTTGCCGAATCTTTGACAAATCAAAGGAGATTTCTCGTTTATCCAAAGCAGTCGGGATTCATGTCCGCACCCTGGAAATCCTTGAAAGCATGGGTGCAGTTGAGGAATTCCTGGTCAACGGGGTGAAAGTAAACTCGATCCGGGTTTACGCCAATGGCGAGAAAATCCTGGAAGCCGACCTGAAGGAATTGCGCAGTCCCTTCACTTACCTGCTGGATCTTCCTCAAAGCAAGACCGAAGAACTGCTCGAAAGCCATCTGAATTCTCTTGGAGGCAAGGTCGAAAGAGGAGTGCAATGCACCGGGTTCGAGGAAAAAGACGATGGAGTCAGGGTCGAGATACGCCACCCGGATGGCCGGGAAGAGATAATTTGGGGCTGCTTTCTGGCAGGTTGCGACGGGGAAAACAGCATGGTCCGGCAGGGACAAGGCATCACTCTCGAACGTGTAGGAGAGGAAAAGCTTTACCTGGTCTCAGATGTGGTTCTGAGCTGGCAGCATAATGAGGATAAATGGCATCTTTTTTGCCACAACAACGGGGTATTATTGTTTCTTCCGCTGGGGAATCGCTTGTGGAGGGTCGTTGCCAGTGTCCGCCCCGAGGACCAGCCGGAGGAAACTCCTGAATACCTTTGGCGGCTGATTGAGGAGCGGGGGGGCCACAAGAGCACTCATTTCGAACCTCAATGGTTGAACCTGTGCCGGATTCAACACGAAAAGGCCAAATCCTATAGTCAGGGACGAGTGTTTCTGGCGGGCGACGCCGCCCATCATTACAACCTGGAGGGAAACCAGGGAATGAATACCGGAATTCAGGACGCTTTCAACCTGGCCTGGAAACTGGCTCTGGCCTGCCAGGGGAAAATTCTCCCCGGCTTGCTTGAGAGCTATCACGCGGAAAGAAAACCGGTGGGCGAGGAGGTTTCCCGTATGACCGGCTTGTTGGCCAAAGTGGTCAACTTGAAAAATCCATTCAGCGCAGGGTTGCGCAATCGCCTGGTTCCCCTCCTGGCCAATCTGGAACCGATCCAGGCCAGAATGGTGGGGAAGCTGGAAGAGCTTGACCTCTCCTACCGGCACAGCCCGGTGGTGGGCGAATTCCTCTCACCCTCGGCCAAACGGCGCGACCGGCGGCTATTCCAAAAAGGGCCCCGGGCCGGAGACCGCGCTCCGGATGGAATTCTTACCCATGCCAGGACCGGCAAACCGCATCGTCTGTTTGAGGTAGCCCGGACTTCCAAGCATACCCTTTTCATTTTTGCCACCTTTGCCACCGAGCCTGAAGTGGTGGCCCACCTGGCCCAAATCATGAGACTTTGCTCCGAAAATTTCGAGCTTTATTTAAACTCTCGCCTGGTTTGCGGTCGCAGGGTAAGATCGGAACTGGCCGATTTTAAGGAGGAAACCTTTCTGGACCCACGGCACACCGTGCATCATCTTTACGGGACACACGATACCGCCCTGTTTTTACTCCGACCCGATGGGCATATCGCTTACCGAAGCCTTCCCCCCGCCCAGGAACCGTTCCTCGCTTATTTACATTCCATATTTCCCAGAGTGGAAATTTGAATTGAACCAGAACCATTTTCGATCTGCCGGAGGGCTTCGTAGGCGGCGATACCGACGCTGGTGGAGAGGTTGAGAGAGCGCAGGCTTTGATTGTAGTGGGGAATGGTGATTCTTTTTTCTTGATCTACCGCCTGGTGGAGCCAATCGGGGCAACCGGAGGTTTCGTTGCCGAAAAGCAGTCCATCGCCGTCGATGAAATCAGCTTTCCAGAAGGATTTAGAGACTTTTGTGGTGAAGAGCCAGATACGTTCGGGTTTTTCGGGGCTTTTGAGGAAATCCTCCCCCGAATGGTGATGGATTACATCGAGGGCATCCCAATAATCCATCCCGCTGCGCTTGAGGTGGCGATCCGTAATTTCGAACCCTAGCGGGTGAATGAGGTGCAACCGGGACCGGGTGACCGCGCAAAGTCGGCCGATGTTTCCGGTATTTTGAGGGATTTGCGGTTGGAATAAGATGACGTTGAGCATTGGTCAACTTGCCACGGTGAAATGGGGAGACAAAGGAAGAGGACGAATATTAATTAGAACCTATCTCAAATTCGATGATGATGATGCAGAGAGCAATTATGCATTTTGAGCAATGCGCGACGGGGCTTGCCGGGCTGGCAGCCCTGCTGCCCCGCCGGAACGCTGCTCAAACACATAACTGCCTCTGTCCAAAGGATTTGTGCGGCACGGCAGCACCTGCGGCGTTGGTTTGCGCCCGAGGGGCGTCCAGCCCATCCGGGCGCAAAGCCGCCTGGCATCT
>JAJFLV010000052.1 GCA_021772535.1 Opitutales bacterium
GCCGGAAATTGGAGAAATTTTCATAAAAACCTCCATTGGGATGAATTTAAACCCGCAGAGGCAAAGGAGGAGGGACACTGATGAAACCTTTTCAATATGTGACCGCGCCCACTGCCAAAAGGGCTCTCGAACTTTGTGGGAAAAAGGACAAATTCCTGGCCGGAGGGACCGATCTGCTCGGCGAGATCAAGGACCATGTGTCGGCACCGGGCCGGGTAGTCAATATTAAGCATCTTCCGGGCACCCGGGATATTGTGGAGACGGAAACCGGTTGGAAACTGGGCGCCAATGTAACCATTGCGGAAATTGCGGGACATTCCGGCCTGCAAAAAAATCTTCCGGGATTGGCCGAGGCGGCAGCACGGGTCGGTTCTCCGCAAATCCGCAATATGGGCACCCTGGCCGGTAATCTGGCGCAGCATTCCCGCTGCTGGTATTACCGGCACCAGGATGTGCAATGCCTCAAAAATGGCGGCTACCGCTGTTACGCCAGGGAAGCGGAAAACAAATACCACAGTCTTTTTTCCGGAAATCCCTGCATAAGCCCCGTGGTATCGAACATGGCGGTGATTTTTGCGACCCTTAATGCGACCGTCAATATACTCAGGGGAAGCCAGGATCTTAATATGACAATGGGAGAATTTTACTTGAACGCCTGGTTCAACCCCTACGCCCATAATTCACTGCAACCTTCGGATCTTATTCTACATATCGATATACCGGTTAAAGCCCAACCTTGCGTATACCTGCAAGTTTCTGAAAAAAGCGATTTCGACTGGGCGTTGGTCAGTTGCGCCGCCGCGGGTTCAGTGAATGGCAACACCATAAGCAATGCACGGATTGCTCTAGGGGCAATTTCCCCTTTGGTCCACGAGGTGGAGGAAGCAAACGACTTTCTGGAGGGCAAAGAGCTGGACAGAAGGGTTGCCAATATGGTTGCGGACATGATTCTAAGTGAAGCTGTCCCGCTGGAACACAACGGTTACAAGGAGCCGATGGTCCGAGCCCTTGTCCACCGGGCTTTATCAGCATTGTCTGGAAAGAATTTTGAAGAGGATGGTTCATGAAGCAAATTCCCTGTAGATTCCTTCGCACCAAAAAAATGTATATCCCCGCCCAGGCAGAGCGAGCGTTGGAGGAAAGAGAATATCCTGCGGAAACACCCCACTGCTGGTGCAATAAAACCATGATGGAGCTAGGTCCCGACGACCTCCCGGTCTCCATAAAAGATTGCGCCAACCCCGGCAGGGGTTGCCACCTATCTTGATCAGGTGTTAAAAGCGGGTCTGAAGAAAAAGATATTTACATCTTTCCTCAAACAAACGCTTCCGATTGCGGAAAACTGGTGTTATTTGTTACCGGACTTCGTCTTTTGAATGTTTAGCCAGACGGCATAGGTTGGCACCATTGCGGCGATTCCGTAAAGTTGCAATATACTGCGGTGGATGGTTCCTTGGTTGTGGAGCCATTTGTAGGCTTCCGTAAAACTGAAAACAAATACGACAGCCGAAAATGACACAACCAACAAGGCAATCAAAGCTCGGCCCGTTTGGTCTTTCAGCATCAGGTGAAGGCTTAAGACCATGGAAATCAAAACAAAAATCCAGAAAATGCTATGGGTTGATCCCATGAAAACATATTTCCATATCAGTGCAATACCGTCACTATGAAAAGATAAGGATTGGTTGTCCGGAGAAAGCCTGAGAGAGTAAACCGCTTTGAAAATAAACCAGGGCAGCAAACTTAGCAGTCCAGCCAAAAATAGAAATGGATCCCTGAGATTCTTTTTGTTCAGAAATTTATAGCGAACCAAATCCCTCCAGGTAAATCTAAGGAGGATCATGGCCACAGTAAGAGCAGGAACAAACAGCACTAATCCGTCATTTTTCATCCAACAAATTCCAGCTGAGAGAATACCTGCCAGTAGCCACTCCTTGCGCAAGAGAGCTGCCAGGGCAGCGACTGCGAATGCCTCTACTGCAATGTCTGCATACCCACTAGCCGCATGCCAAACTTGAAATGGAAGGGCGGAAATGAAAAAAGCTGCGGCTCCCGACAGCCAACGGATTCGAGAAAATCTCCAGGTTGCCAACCATACCGTGCCTGGTAATGAAAGGTAAAACAGCAGACTATCAACCCTCGCGATGGTATCGTTCCATTGTCCATTTAATTGGGCCGTCAGAGCACGCCATACAGGTATTCCCAAAGGGTAATGCTTGTAACCGGTGAACCCCAAAAAAGCATCCTCATTATCGGGATCAAACCCCCAGTTCACACCACCAAATAACGAACGGCCCCGGCCCGCCCAGTGCATCATGGTGTCATCAAAATAAACAGGAATTTCAACGAGTTGCCATACCAGGAAAACGACCTTTTCCACAATAAATAGTAGTAATACCCATTCAAACCATTTCAGCTTTTGTGCAATCCTGCCAATTCCAGGTAGTGAGAGGGCCTTGGTTTTCCAGATATATACCGTCAGAAAAACGACCATTAGATACACGACTATAAGTGACCAACCTAGTGGAAGACCGGCATATAGAAGTATGGCTATACTTAGAGTTTCTGCATAAAATCCTAGAAGGATGGAAGTTAGCAGCAATTCTCCAACGTTTCGGCGACCCGGAATGAAATTCAAAAGGATCCATCCAAGCCAGGTATTTAAAACAATATGGCCTACAATAGCGGCTGCAGTAATCATTTCTGTCTGTCCTTTTCCCGGACGAGCCGATTCCCGGATTGCCTTATGATTATATCGGCATTGGGGTTTTCAGTATGCTTGTAAAATTTTTTCTCTGCCAGGTGATAAGGCAAAATGGAACGGGCAGGCCAATTGAGTTTTTCCACAGTCCAGGAACCGTTGCCGATCTCCTGGATTGTTTCATCGCTAAAGACCTTGATTTCCTTAAAATAATTAATGGACGTATTACTATCTATATTTTTCCATATATGGTAATAATCGTAGGTATTTCTTATATCCATCAATACCCATATTAAAATAAATCCAAAATAAAGTGATAAAATTACTTTCTTTCGGAGAGCTATAAAAAATGCAGTTGATCCATACAACAGTAGTATGAGGATAGTATCCCATTTCCAACCTTTTATTGTACGAAAACCCAAAGCGTTAATGGTTGAAGGAGTAATTGACATTGGAGTCATGAAAATTTTTAGCTCCTCTTTCAAAGTGGGAATTTTGAGTTTCCAATTCACATTTTCAAATTTGGTAATATAAATTCCGATGGCTTCGCCCTTCCATTCTGGGTGATCCCTGATTTCGTATAGATGGGTACCTTTGCGAGACCTGAGATTCTTGCCCCACTGCTTGTTTTTTTCAGAAACCCATATCAGGGAAAAGTTCTTACCTTCAACCGGCAATTCCAGCTCAACTACGCGATTATCAACACGGCGGTTTTTTGCCAATTGATAAACCTCTGGGGCCGAATCAAGAGTGGTTGAAAGCAGCAATCCATTGACGCCAAAGAGTATTAGCAAAGGTATAATTTTCGTCGGAATCTGTTTAATACCTAGAATCACGGTAACTGGCAAAAGGTAATGGAAATGCGCAATTAAAAAAGACCTTTGAATCTTTGTGCACACAATCCCCTTATAAGTTAAGTGTTATTAAACTATTAGAATCAGGATTTGAAGTTGTATTTAAATATGGCCCAAAGGGCTCGAAACCCATCCTTCCAGTTTACTTTTTTTCCCTCTTTGTAGGTACGTCCATAATAGGAAATTCCTACCTCATATATGCGGCATTTCATTTTTGCCACTTTGGCAGTGATTTCTGGTTCGAAACCGAAACGATTTTCTTCGATTTTGATGGATTGCAGAATTTCACGGCGGAATATTTTGAAACAGGTTTCCATGTCGGTTAGATTTAAATTGGAAAAAATATTGGAGAGCAGAGTGAGAAACCTGTTTCCGGCCATATGCCAGAAAAATAGCACTCGGTGTGCGCTTCCTCCCATAAATCTGGAACCGAACACTACGTCTGCCTGATCATCCAGAAAGGGTTGAATCAATTTCGGATAATCCTTTGGGCTGTATTCGAGATCGGCATCCTGAATGACCACCAAGTCCCCCCTCAGGTACGGTATGGCTGTTCGTATGGCTGCGCCTTTGCCCTGATTTTTCTCGTGGGTGAGAATGCGATAAAGATTATTATCAAATTTTTCCTTTTCCCTTAATACTTCTCCCGTTCCGTCCGACGATCCATCATCCACCACAATTATCTCCTTCAAATCTACCTTGGCGGATTCTACTTGTCCCAGGATATTCAAAATTGT
>JAJFLV010000053.1 GCA_021772535.1 Opitutales bacterium
GCTAAAGATAGACTGGCGAAGCAGAGCGGCTCTGCCGTGCTGGATATTTTTGCCCGTGCGCTCCTCCACGACATTTTCGCTTCCGATCGCAGTCAGTCCTAAAACTTCATCGAGTTCCCGGTAGAGTAACAATCCTGCATCACTGGTAACCTTCGCACCGTGGAACTCCAGCTTGATTCGGCGGTTAAATTGAACCCGAAAACTGCTCTTTTTTGCGTCACCCATTGGATTTTAAGAATTTGCTCACTATAAGTATATTTAAGTAACTTATTATTAAACACATAGCGATTATTTCAAGCAAATTTTCTTATGATGAAATGGAAAATATGGGCTTTAATCCCTTTCTCCGGAATTATGCATAAGAAGAGGAATTTAATCTAACCTCCAAAAGTTGGATGAAATAGGTGTCGATGCTTGATACTTGACTGGTTGTGGTTTTCTGTAAAATTGTCGGCTCGGTGTCTATTAAATAACTACTGAGATTGGCTTGGACGTGTTAATTATTCTTCAAATATTCGGATTGCTTTTTGTAGAGAATTTTTCCTCCGACAATGGTTAGGACTGTTTCAGTCTTCGGAATTTCTTCTTCAGAGACTTGGAGAATGTTTTTGGATAGGACCGTTATATCCGCCAGTTTGCCGGGAGCGAGCGAGCCCTTGATGTCTTCCTCGAAAGCGGCGTAAGCGGCATCCAGGGTCATTGACTTTAGGGCCTGTTGGCGGGTCATGCGTTGGTCGGGGTAGAAAACGGAACCGTCGGGCAGTTTCCGGGTGACGGCGGCATGGAAATTGGCGATGGGATTCACGCTCTCCACGGGGGCATCCGTGCCATTGCTGATCCTGGCCCCGGATTGCAGGAGCTTTTGCCAGACATAGGCACCCTCCCCTGCCCGTTTGGGACCCAATCTCTTCGGAACCCAGGGGCCGTCCGAGGTGCAGTGAATTGCCTGCATCGAAGCGATCACCCCCAGTTGAGCAAAGCGGGGCAGATCAGCCGGATCGATATGCTGGGCGTGTTCAATACGCCAACGGAGCACGGTAAGATTTGAGTTGTTTTTCACCGATTGCTGATAAAGATCGAGGACCTCGCGATTGGCCCGGTCGCCGATGGCGTGGGTGCATATTTGCAGCCCGTTATCCAACGCCAGCTTTGCCAATTGCTGCAACTCTTCAATCGGCGTGGTGTTCAGACCAACGCTTTCCGGCAAATCGGTGTATGGCTCCAGCAACCAGGCGCTTCGGGAGCCAAGGGCTCCGTCCATGTAGGCCTTGATCGCCCGAACCGTTAGCTGGTTATTGCCGTAGCCGATCAATTTGTAATCGACGGCCTTTTCGCGCAACAACTCAAGATCATCGATCATCATCACCCAAAGGCGCACCGGCAAATGACCCTCATCCGCCAATTGGCGAAACAGGTCGATCTGAGCCAGTGAAGACCCGGCATCCTGGAAACTGGTAATTCCGTAACGCAGACATTCTTCGGCGGCCAGGCGGGCGGCTTTGCGATCTTCTTTTTCCACCTCATCGGCGGACCTGGCGGCACGGTAGTTTTCATAAGCCTGGTTGACCGGGTCTGCCGCATCATCGAGGAGTATGCCCGTCGGCCTGCCATCTTTTTTGGTTACAATATCGCCCCCTGCAGGGTCCTTCGTGTGTTTGTCGATTCCGGCCAATTTCATGGCCAGGGCATTGGCCATGATGGCGTGGCCACTGGCATGAGTCAGGATAACGGGATTGTGAGGCGTCGCCTTGCTCAAATCATCGTGGACCGGATAGCCTTCAACAGTAATGTCCGGTATGCGGTCCCATTTTTCCTGATGCCATCCTCTGCCCACAATCCATTGGCCGGGTTCGGTATTGGGTGAGGAGGCTTCCCGGGCAACTTTTTCAACAATTTCGTTCCAGGACCGTTCCATTCTCAAATCGAGAACCAGCCTGGAATAGCCCAACCCCATGAAGTGAGCATGCCCCTCGATAAATCCCGGAATGGCCAGTTTGCCCTCCAGGTTGATGACCTCAGTCTTTTTGCTGATGAATCGTTCAATATCCTCATTCGAACCGACGGCCTGAATTAATCCATCCCGGATGGCAAGTGCCTCGGCCCTGGGCTGTTTGTCCTCAACCGTTACGATTACACCGTTGCGCAGGACCATGTCGGCGGAAGCCATTCTGGCCGCCTGAGCCGTCAAACTGATTCCCGGCGTCATAACCATCACCATAACCACCCCAAGAATTCCTCTCCATAACGGGCAGCGGGCAAAAGCGAGGAAGTCAGGCAAAAATTGACAGACATGGACTTTCATTTAAATACTTTGGCTACAAATGAATAATCCAGTTCAGAATAAGTTCAACGTAGAACTGATAAATGAGGGCCGGTTGAAAGTTTCGGCCAATGAAACCCTGCTCGACGCATCTCTTAAGGCCGGAATCGACCATAATCATGCCTGTGGCAGCCAGGCGAAATGTTCGACTTGCCGGGTCCTCGTCCGGGAAGGGGCGGAAAACCTTTCTCCTCTAACTCCGGAAGAAAGCGACCTCGCCCTCCGCCAAAAATTTCCCCCGGAGATTCGTCTCGCCTGCCAGGCCAAAGTCACCGGAGGCCCCATCCGTGTGCACAGGCTTGTCCGGGACAAGCTCGATCTCGAACTCATGTGCTGCCAGGAGGCTGTATCCTCAGCCAAAAGCCTTGGCTGCGAAAAAGAACTGGCGCTGTTTTTCCTCGATATTCGGGAATTCACCCCTTTCGCAGAATCGCAATTGCCCTTCGACGTCATTCACATTCTCAACCGCTTTCACCGCATGGTGCAAAAGACCATCGAAGAAAACAACGGCTCGGTGGTCGAAGTCGCCGGGGACGGGCTCTATTCGGCCTTTGGTTTGGAGTGTCCCATGTGCAACGCGGTCGCCGATGGGGTCCAGGCCGGTCATGCCGTGTTGAAGAACTTGGAAAAATTTAACGATGATTATCTGCAGCCATATTTTAACCACCGTTTGCGCGTCGGCATAGGCATCCACACCGGCAAGGTCATCTACGGACAACTCGGGATTGGGGTGGGCGGCGCAACCAGTGTGATCGGTTATCCCGTAAACCTCGCAGCGAGGGTGGAGGCGGCCACAAAAACCCTCAATAACGATTTCCTCATAACCGAAGCGGCCTATGAAAAAATTCCCGCTCCCCGGCCCAAAACAACCGGCAAAAAAAGCGTTAAATTGAAAGGTGTCACCGATCCGGTTACCGTTCATTTGTTAGGAAATCCTTACGACCAGGAATTGTTGAACGAAAGAGAAGGTGGAAAAACCCAACATCCTGTTTATTCTCGCTGACGATCTGGGCTGGGGTGACATAAGCCTCCATGGTTCCCCCATCAGGACCCCGAATATCGACCGGCTGGCCGGGGAAGGCATCGAATTGCGGAAGCATTACGTCTGCCCCATGTGCACGCCGACCCGCGTCTGCCTGATGACCGGCCGTCATCCTGGCCGATTCGGCGCCCATGCCACCAAGCCCTCCAACCCGCCCGTCCTGCCGGATGGTTATGCCACCCTGGCCACGGTGTTGCGCGATAGCGGTTACGACACGGGAATTTTTGGAAAATGGCACCTGGGCTCCTCTCCGCAATTCGGGCCCAATCATTTTGGTTTCAACAGTTCCTACGGGAGTCTCGCCGGAGGGGTCGATCCCTACAATCACCGTTACAAACGGGGAGAGTTCTCCGTCACCTGGCATCGCGATGGAGAACTAGTGGAGGACACCGGCCACGTCACCGATCTGATCGTTAGAGAGGCGAAGGAATGGATTGAAAGCCGGGACCGGCCCTGGTTCTGTTATGTCCCCTTTACGGCCGTGCATGTTCCCGTCAAACCGACTCAATCCTGGCTCGACAAATATCAATTTGAAAACTTTGACGACGATCCTTTAAAAGACCGCTCCTATAAAAAATATGCGGCCTATACGAGCCACATGGATTTTGCCATTGGCCAATTGCTGGAATCCCTGGAGCGAACCGGCCAGAGGGAAAATACCATTATCGTTTTCAGCTCCGACAATGGGGCGCTCAACGATTGCCCGCTGCATAAAACCGATTTGTATCCGGGTTGGCAGGAGGAATACCCCAGGCTGGGTTCGAACGGACCGCTACGGGGCGTCAAGGCCCAACTCTACGAAGGCGGCATTCTCACCCCGACCATTATCAACTGGCGAAGCCGGCTGCCCGTTGGCACGATGGACCACCCCGTTCACATGGTGGACTGGATGCCAACTTTTACGCGCCTCCTGGGAGCGCAACCCAATGAGGATCCCCGGTGGGACGGCATCGATATCTGGCCGTTATTGTCGGGAGAGGAGAAAGAGCCGGAGGAACGAAGCCTCTATTGGAATTTCAGGGGCGCTGCACAGTTGGGCATGAGGCAGGGGGACTGGAAACTGACCA
>JAJFLV010000054.1 GCA_021772535.1 Opitutales bacterium
CCTTTCGCCACAAGGAGACGAAGATTTTTCTTATTCCGAAATATATCGAGGGCGGCGGGCTGGAAACCGGGGGCGATAACCACTTCACAGAAAATATCACGCATGTTCTCCGCAAGGTCGCCATCCACTGTCCGATTGAAAACATGAACACCGCCGAAGGCTGCTTCCCGGTCAGTTTCAAGAGCCTGCTCCCAGGCTTCGTTAATATCGTCTGCGGTAGCTGCGCCGCACGGATTGGCATGTTTTAAAATGGCTGCCGCCGGTGCTTTGAATTCCCCAATCAGGAAAGCTGCCGCCGAAGTGTCCAGGATATTATTGTAGCTCAGTGGCTTTCCCTGAAGTTGCTCAAAGCAATCGAAAAAATCTCCATACAGAGAAGCTGCCTGATGAGGGTTTTCTCCATAGCGCAATGTGGCCGATTTTTCCCATTCCACATGAAGTTTTTTGGGGAAACCGGAAAGGTTGTCCATATCCGGTTCCATCGCTTCTTCGCTAAAGAATCTTTCAATGACCGAATCGTAATTTGCACATCGCTGGAAAGCTTTCATCGCCAGTTCTGTCCGCAATTCCGTTAACTCGCTCCCTTCTTCTCTCATCGCTGTCAAAGTCCGCCCGTAGTCGCTGGGATCGCAAACGGCTGTCACCCTGGCATGGTTCTTGGCTGCCGCCCGGAGCAGGCACGGGCCGCCGATATCGATCATTTCCAGGATTTCATTCTTTCCTGCTCCGGATTTTGATGCCACTTCTTCAAATGGGTAAAAATTAACAGCCACAAGATCGATCAATTCGATGCCGTGCCGGACAATCTGGTCCCGATCCGCGGGATGATCCCGGCGGCAGAGCAAGCCGGCATATATTTTTGGATGCAAGGATTTGACACGCCCTCCCAACATCTCCGGCACCCCGGTAAAGGCGCTGATTTCAGTTACTGGCAAAGAGTGCTCTTTCAATAGCCGGGCCGTTCCGCCGGTCGAGAGGATGCGAAAACCAAATTCCTCTACCAAAGAACGAACAAAATCAACCAAACCCTCCTTATTGTAGACGGATATCAGGGCAAATTTCTTCATCGTGTTAGGACCTTCATTGACATTATTAAATCAGTAATCGGAAGATTTCTATTCAGGAAACTTTACATCGGATATTCCGCGTTTGAGAAGGTGCTCTTCGGTGGCAGGTTCAAGATGGATGAGGACCTGCATGACTTCCGGATGTGTTGATAGAATGTCTTCTTTAACCTCCTTGGCAATGCTATGACCCTCTTTGACCGAGAGAGCCGGATCGACCTGTAGGTGAAAGTCGACCTCGAAAAAATCACCGGTGCGCCGGGCGCGAAAATCATGATAGGCAACTACTCCGGGGTTAGGCAAAATATGCTCTCTCAGGTCGTTGATGATTTCCGCCTCCGGGGCTGCATCGACCAGATCATTGAAGGCTTGCCGCATCATTTTGTACCCCTCAAACCCGAGGTAACCGCCCAGAGCGATTCCGGCAGCCTCATCCAGAAGGGCCCACTCCGAACCCAGCATCAAGACTGAACCGATGGCGATCACCACTAGCAGGGAAGTCAGGCTATCAGTGCGGTGATGCCATGCATTGGCCATCAATATCCCGGACTTGAGCTGCCCAGCCACCCGGCGGGTACCCCAAAAGAGAATTTCTTTAACCAATAGCGAAATCAAGGCCGCCCAAAGCACCGACAAGTTGGGTAAGTTAGTTTCTCCCTTCCATAAAACAAGTATACTCGAAAATATTACACCGATGCTGGAGAACACCAGCACGGTCGCGATAAACAAAGTCCCCATGGTGGAAAATTTCTGGTGTCCATAGGGATGGTCTCGATCCGAAGGCAAAGCCGAAACTTTCAGCCCCGCGATAACCGCCAGGTCGGTGCTCAAATCGAGCAAACTGTGTAAACCGTCCGCCAGCAAAGCCGTCGAATGGCCCAGCCAGCCCACCAGGCACTTGGCTGCCCCGAGGCACACATTGACCCCAACGCTGATCCAGGTAATGCCCTCCCCTCTATCTATCTTTCCCATAAACGGATAGGTTGCCAAAAAGTTTCCAGATTGCCAATACTACTCATATAATAATAGGAACTGTTAATGCGACTGTTGGTTTTGATAACATTAACACTTTCCGGATTAAGCCAGATGGGATATCTAGTATTTCCTGCGGTTTCCAGCAGCAATAATCAGATTCATTATTACGATAAGGATCAACTTCCAACAGGCGGTGAATTATTAGTACATCCCGAAAATTCGGCAATTGCCTGCATTCGCCATTTTGGCGCGCAGAAGAAGATTTTTTTCGTTCACTTCCGAAACATTCAAGGGACGCGGGAGAAATTCGTTGAGACTTTCCATGACGCCGGTCAAATAGACATGTACGAGGCCATGAAAGCCTACCACGACATCGAGGGACCCATGAGGCCCGACCACGCACCTACAATGGAAGGTGAGAGCAATGCTGAACCGGGTTACGCAGTGATGGGCCGCCTCTTTGCGGTGGGCTATATGAGGGGTCTGATAGAAGCCATCGAAAAGCAAGTCCACTGACCGAGCTTGCATGCCGATGCTGTCATCTGAGGGAAAGGTCGACTTTGCGAACGACTGGATAGGCATCGCCGTTGGCGCTGAGGAGGTCGAGGCGGTATTGGATCACGCGATCGTCACCGGAGACTTCAAACGATTCGCCCGGGACTTTGCGCCAAGACGCCGAGGCGATAGCGGTTTCATCAAATGCGCTACGCACATGTAGGCCGACACTGGAGCCAAATGGCGTGGCGGCGTCGATCTTGATTCCTCCGTGCCGGCGGGTTTCATTCCAGCTGAAAACGCGCGAGGTAAAGATCTCCTCATGGCGGCGGTGGTAGATGTTGCCGATATCCTGGACCCACATATAGTGAGGCCCGGATACCGGCAGGTATTGGACTTTTGGAGAATGAAAGCGGTTGCCGTCGTTGAAGTAAATTGGGGTATCGGTGCGGTGGCCGGCATTGACCGAGTGCGCGGTGAACGCCAGGTCGGGTCTTCCGTCCCGGTCGTAGTCGGCGATGGCGACCTCGGAGGCCGAGTCGACGGTAAGGGAGGTGCGTTGCAGGGGCGCATAGCCCTGCGCGGAGCCCCAATAGATATACGAAGGCATGTGTTCGCGCGTCATATCCCCGGCATAGTGCGGCGAGACGATGTCGAGAAACCCATCGGCGTCGAGGTCGGAGACGGCCAGCCCAAGCGGGGTCATACCCTGCAACCACTGCGAATCAGCCTGCCTCCAGCCATCGGCCCGGCCCCAGAAGATGGACAGTCCGGTGTCGCGGTGTCCGGTCACTGGGTCATCATAACTGGCCGCAATCAGATCGAGCCAGCCGTCATTGTTCAGGTCGGCGGCCTCGAGGTCGATGGGCGCCGTGTAGGGAAGAATGGTCTTATTGCTTTCCCTATAGCCGTCAGTCCCGCCCCAATAGGTGAAGATCCGGTTGGTGGTGTAGCCACCGACGATGATATCGAGGCTGCCATCCCGGTTGAAGTCCGCGATGAGGCACCCGATCGAGCGGTCGGGAACGCGCAGCGCCACTCGATTCTCGAAAAGCAAGCCTGCGGCCGAACCATAGTAGATGACCAGATTGGATATGGCCGGAAAAGCCCCCAGCACAACGTCGAGGAAACCGTCGCCGTTGAGGTCGGCGACGTTGATCGAGCCGAGGCCCGACTCGCGGAGAATCTGGCGGCGGGCGGGATCGAAGTGCGTAGGTCCGGGACCGCGAATGCTTCCTTCATCTCCTCCCCAGTAAATGTTCGCGCCGCCTTCTGGAATGCGCGCAAAGTCCGCTTCACTCATTTCGCCACTCGCATTGATTAAAATGAGGTCGACATACCCATCGCCGTTAAGATCGGAGACGCTGGATTTATAACCGCTGATATTTCGAATGTCGGTCCTCGCTTCTGTGGAGAACCCATCGGCCGAGCCCCAGTAAAGATGCAGGGGCACGTCGGCATCCAGAGTGGCGGCCAAGCTGTTGGCGAAAATCGCGACGAGCTGGGACTGCGGAGTGATTTTGGCGACCGCCACCCCTTCCGCGCCCTCGGTAGCTACGGGCAAGCCCGTGGCGGGCAGTTGGCGACTGCCATCGCCCATATACACCCGCGAGAATGCTTTCATGGTTTTATCGCCCTGACGGACCGAGACGAGCAAGTCGCTATGGCCGTCGGCATTGAGGTCGCCTATAGCAGTCGATATCGCGTTGGGAATTGACAGGGAGGCGCTGCGCCCGGCGCTCAAGCCCTCGGCAGCGCCCCAAAGGACTGTGGCGGAAGGGTAGGGGTCGGGCGGGTGCAACATCGCTCCAGCAATTGAAAAGGGATAATTGGTGAGTACCAGATCGGGCCAACGGTCGTCGTCGAGGCGGCCGAGCGCCAGGTGGGTAGCGGGTCCGGCGTCAATAGATTGAATGTTGTCCGAAAGTCCCGTGCCGCCAACATGAAAAAGCATCGGAGAATCGGTACCTACCCACAAGGTGTCCCCGAGGAGGCCCGTGCCGGATTGGGCGAGCATGCATTGCGGCTTGGCCGGAACGTCTCTCGTGACGGGCAACTGGACGGTTTGGGCGAGATGGAGGCCGGTCCCATTGGCTGTGGGGGCCAAATAGTGGATCGCACCGGTATCAGCGAGAACCGCGGCAGAAAATTCCCGCTGCGCCCCAAAGCTGCCAGCCGCAACTTCGATCGCCCGCGGAATTCCTATATCCTGATAATTGGTCAGGAAATACCCTTCCGGACCGCCCCAAAAGATACGCACAATCCTACCGCTTGGCTGGCCGAAGAGCCAACCTTCACTGTTGAGCGTGAGAATGTCCGGCCAACCGTTGCCATCAAGATCGCCCACGGCCAGACTTTCCATGTTGTTGCCGGGAAGCTGGCGTGTCAGCCGGGCAGCGTTCCATCCATCGGCGGCGCCCCAGGCAATTATGACCGAAGCCCGATCCTCCTTGATGTTCTGCAGGTTGGGCATGAAGACCAGATCGGTGAAGCCGTCCCGATTCAAATCGTGCGGAATAACGCGGCGGCTTCCGTCCACCCCGAGATCGGTAACTTTTACAGTTGGTCCCGGTGTTATGGTGGCCAACGTGGCCGGCACAGCATGGTAGTTGTCATGGGAACTGTTGAACAGAAGGTCTAGGTAGCCGTTACCATCGATATCATACCGTCGGATGACCTCCAGTTCGCCCCGTCGGTTAACGTAGAGATTCTGACCAGAGTTGCCCAGGGTACCGGCGGAGAAGGCCTCACCCATGTCGGTCCAGGATTCACCGTAGGCGGCCGTCAGCGGGAGGAAGGGCAGCAGGCAGCATACGAGGAATCTTCCGCACGAATCGTTTGACGGATTTCTTCGAAGAAAATCAACCGGAATGTTGAGGCCGCCATGCATAAAAAAGCTTGTTAATCGCTTCATCCATTCGATGCAATCGCAAATACTCATATGCATTCTGCAGGAGTTGTTCAAATCCAGAAGGTTTCTGTCATTCTGATTCTTTTCCCACCTGTCCGAATTCAGCTGAGAAATCCCCCCAGGGTTATTCCAAAGATCGGCACAAGGCAAAGAATCAGGGCGATGACGGCTCTGATTCGAGCTGAATCGGGCAAAGAGAGTTTTGCCAGAATGATCGCTGTTCCGATTTGCACCACGAGCGCCGGTGGAATGATATACACCGAGATATCCCATATGAGCATTCATAATCGTTGAAAATAGCTACATTTCAATATTTCGATCCAATTTTTTTTGTTTTCATTGTGGTTTGCCAATTTTCCCCTCCGTTATTTGACGATCAAATCGGCAGTATTTAACATTATTGCTGATTTTCCCATTGCTCGGTAAAATCAGGGAAAGATCTTTCCTTCTGTTGGAGGTTTCCACAGCACTGATTCCTTTTGTATCGAAAAATCTTCTTACTCACCCCGTATCAGGTGCCAGTCGCAGTCGCTCTACTCGCTTCAGCATGGTTCGAAACATTTCTCTTGGGATGGCCACCTCAGCTATCTGGAAAGTGATATACTTGGCATGGTGGATCACCTTT
>JAJFLV010000055.1 GCA_021772535.1 Opitutales bacterium
AAAAGATATCCGGGTGCCTGGCGGCCAGGGTGAATGAGCCGATGCCTCCGCTCGATCCGCCCATGATGGCGCGATTCCCCGACGTGTGGAAATTTTCATCAACATAGGGCACGAGTTCTTCAATTATGTAGTCTTCGTAATTTCCTGTGGCCGAGGAGTTTATGTACTGACTGCCTCCGTACTTGGTCAGACAGTCCGGCATGACGTAAAGGACGGGAGGCATTTTTTCTTCATTTATCAGTTCGTCCAACATCTCATTGAACGGCTGTTTGAAAAAGGATTTTTGGAGATAGAATTCGCCGAATCCGGTAAACCCCGGAATGCCGAAAATAACCGGATATTGCCGGGAGGAACCGGAATCATAACCCGGAGGCGTATAAACCATCAAATCCCGAACAACAGGATCCTTTAATGGGTTATTCATTAATATTCGGCTTTCATGTTTCAGCCGGATGACATTTCCTGTATTATCCATTATTTATACAACCGTAGTTTAAACGGATAATTTCAATTAAAAAATGAGGACTTCTTGAGCTCTTATTCATTCCTTCTTTGATCTATCTTAAGCATTTGAAAGAATCAGGGGATAATTTACCCCATAGTTTCAATCGCCTTCCCAAGGGCAGAGTGTTTGTAGTTTAAAATGAACCTGAAGCTCATCCTCCCCCAATACGGGAAGATGAGCTTCGGAGAGCAAAGTGTTTTCTGGCTCTCCTCCATACAGGAAGGGGGAATATAAACCCCAATGTTTCAAATGGCGTCTTAAGAGCAGGGGATAAATATTTTATAATGAAAGAGTTAAGATGCAGAACTGGTCAAACCTGGTCGCCACTGAATGTGAGGATACAAAAATGCCCTTAAGAAGCCTAAATCCGACAAGCGCGAATAGCTGCGTTGCAGCCCACAAACCGCTTGGTTACGTAGGGTACTACGCTCCCGCGCCGGTTTACGAACTGCGTCTTGCTTTTCATCACTTCTCGAATTTTTGAAACAATTGGGTAAAGTTCAATTAGGTAAAAACTTTTTGAAGTTTGGTGGAAAGGGGATGACTGCTTGGAATCGCAAAGAAATACTATACCTAAACCGTAAGAAAAAAAACTTGAATTTTTCCGTCTTCTATCTTACAAAAATATGGTTAGGTAAGCTTCCGATATAGCTTTTGCAAAATAAATGTTGACAGCTCAAATCGAAGTGCCTACAAATTTCGCAATAGGAGAGGGACTTGGGGGTTCTGTGGTTGAATTCTCTTCGATTCTTTACCGCCGTATACCTCACGCTTATAGATAAGCAAACACGACCATAAAACACCTAGTCCTCGTCAGGGCTGAATCAAATCGAATAATATGGCAAACGCGCGCTATGACAATAAGGCAGCGGGCAAACGCTTCGTCTGGCTGCTACTGGTAATGTTGATTGGCTTGGTCTTTGTATATGTCGGAAGCCATTTGGCGGTTAAACCTTCAGAGATTAATCCCAAGAAAAGTGACATTGTCACCGTTGCTACGAACGGGGTTATCACTGTCAATGACTATCAGAAGTTGCTGTTTTTCTCTGGTTCCGATCGTGTGGAATTATTTACCAAGGAGATGGCGAGCAACAACTTGAGAATCCGCAATCTGCAAACCGGGTTGGAAATGGCTATTCTTCAACTTGTTTCGATGGAACGCTTTGGAACGCATACGAACTATCAGGCAGAACTTAAAATTTGTCTCACCTACGTCGAGGAAGGAAACTTCTCTTCTGCTCGCACATCGTGGATTGATTACCTCAATTATTTTGTCAAGCCAACGAAGGCCGAATCGCGCCTCCAACTTGAGAAAATTTCCGCTTCATTTGAGGAACTCAAACAAATCAAATCCAGCCAGAATGCAGCCGTGAACCTTCTGGATCCTCCGTCTCTAGCAAGTACACAGTGGTTGGTTGGAAGTTGGCTCATTGCGGAGATACTCTTCTGGTCGATTTTTGGCGTGTTGACGCAATTATTGGTAAAGTCCTCCGAGTTCTTGATCAAGGGATCGTTCATGCCTCGCGAAAAAATTATAGCCTTTACCAAGTTAGCCTACGGTCCCATCTTGAGCATCGTTATCATCGAGGCCATGACGGTTGGCTGGATTGGATCGGGAGACTATGAAATTGTCTCATGGACACTGCCTATTTTGGCCTTTGTGTTGGGATTCAATTCGAGAAAGACGGTGACCCTGTTCGACCGCCTCAGTGCGCGGATTTTCGGGAAATTGGAAAAAGGTGTCGACGAAGGACCATCGGTGGCTCGTGAGGCCTACAAACAACGGTTGCTTGCGATCATGGAGGCCAACAAGCCGAAAACCTTTGATGAAGTAATTGAAAACGGAATCAAGGTCGCGAAGGTTATGATTAGCAATACAGTGCAAAACAAGGAAGCTAAATTATGAGCAAACTCAGGATAAAACAACTGATCTCTTTTTGTTGTTGCGTTGCCGTTTTGTCGGGTTTTACCGGTTGTGAAACGCCAAAAGTCTTACTCGATCTGTCCAAGAGTTCGATCGACCACGCACAGGCTCTCAAGACGAGCAACGGAGAGTTGTTCGAAATTTTCGATAATGTCACAGACGAATCGAAACGCCAGGCTCTTCAGCGAGCGTATGAACTCGGTATGGCCAATCGGAAGGAATTCAATCTAAGGATTGCGGCTAAAAAGCAGGCGCTGAAAAATTATTTCGAGGCCAAGGCCACTGATCTCCTCGAAAGGGACTTCCCAAATAAATTGGAGGAGATTTACGTTCCCAATATTGAGGATCAAATCACGAAATATACCAATCTCGCTGCTAAAGAGAAAACACTTCTGGATACCGCACCGACGGATTTTCGAGTCAGGGAAAAATATCTAAACCTTCAGATGAAAGCACTTGAAATTGCCGCCCTGGGTCTGCAGAAACAGAATGAACTGCGGTATCATTTCAAGAACGAAATAGATAAAGTCCGAACGGATATTTGGATAATGATCGACAAGGATTTTGAAGAGTTGGAACGGAAAGCAGGTATGTTTCCTTTTGGAGAGGACGTCTTGTCGGCGGAAGCCTTTGGCGATTCAGCAACCGGAAAACAGATTATAGCACCTTATGAAAATGTCCGGGAATCTCTCAAGTCTGATCGTGAAAAGTTCGCAGTAGCGTTCGATGGACTCACTGAAAGCATGGAAACTATCGACGCCTATCTAAATCGGCCGTCCAAACTGGAGCTTTTGTTTAAAGGCGGATTGGAAGAAGTTAGGACGACTATTTCCGGATTGTTTGGCAGTGATTCCGTGGTGGGAAAATTTCTGAGTGAAAAAGTGAATGGACTTGAAGGCGATGTGACGGAGAAAGTTGGCAATCTGGAATCGAAAATCGAAACCAAGGTCAACGATCTTGCAACCACTCTGTCGAACAAGCTTGAAATTGCAGCATTGAAATTCGCTCCCGCCACTTCGTCCGACAACTCGAACCAATAATAGGAGGAACACATGCCGATTCGAATTCCAACTCCAACCTACACAGTAGATGTTGGTCCTGATGCACGACAGATTGTCAATGAAGCTGCAGAATCCATGGAAGATTGGATCAAGACAAGCGTAGAAGGCTTGCGCAAACAAACAACCGACGAGTTGCAACAAATCAAGGGCGAACTCGAACAGGAAATCGACAAACTCCAGAACGAATACGACGAGTCCCTGGAAGCGGATAGGTTGAAGATTGAAGGTTTTGACCAACGCCTTGAGGATTTAAAAGCAACCCTTCCTACAGCGGACCAGGAAAAAATTCAACAAGTGCGGGACTACTTGAAGGAGCGGGAAGAACGTTGGAAGAAACTTGGAGCGAATGCGGTGAAGGTTGCCAAATCTGCCGCAAAAAAAGTTGGTGGCCTGCCAATCTGACACTTCGGCAAGAGGAAAATCTACATTCGCAATAAGTCCTTCCCCGGTCATTGTAGAGCCTCACGACACCAGTCCCTTCCCGTATTTGAAGATATGTTCGTCGATGAACATATTTTAGATAATTGGCAGGTCCTGCCCTCCAGATAAACCCGAGTGGGATTTGAAGTAGAATCGGTGAAGTCTAATCTTGCTTAAACCTCACCGGAATGAATGCTGATACGCTTTATGACTATAAAAATTTGGGATCCCCATTTTCACATTTGGGACGTTTCGGATAAGACCAAAAGTGGTCATGACTCCAAGCAGCTTTTTGCACCAAATGATGAACCGGTTTATTCCTGGAGAGAATATGAACAGGATTGTGATCAGGCCGGGGTTGCTTTTTCACACATCGGCGGGGCGTTCGTTGAAGCTGTCAGCGTTTGTCATACCCAATTATCCGGAGTTCCCTTTTCAGATGCATGCCTGGCAGAAACAAGCTGGGTTTCAAGTCAGTTAGGGCAGTCCGGAAAAGAATATGTAATGGTGTCTTCTGCGCCATTGGAAGATCCAAATATCGGGCACATCCTTGGTAAATTAGCGGAAGATGCAAAAGTCTGTGGAATCAGGCAAATCCTCAACAATAAACCTTCCTGGCCTAGAAATGAAAGGCTTGGCAACCTGCTTGATAACCGGCGCTGGAAAGAGGGCTATGGAGAATTGGAGAAAAACAAGCTTTCATTCGATTTCCAGTTAAACCCTCATCAATTTGCTGCGGCTGCAAAATTGATTCAAAAATACCCTGGCACAACCGCAATTATTGATCACTTGGGCAGTCCCACTTTGAATGATTTGAAGGAAAACGCTGAACAGTACTGGGACGGGTTAAGGGTACTTGCAGAAAATGAACGCACTTTTATCAAGATTTCCATGCTTGCCTACATTGATCCGGAATGGGATCAGAATCCTTTGATTAAAGAAACAGTAGAGAAGGTTCTTGAAATTTTCGGAAAGGACCGTTGTTTTTTTGCTTCCAATTTTCCGGTTGAAATCAAAAAGGGTTGGAACGCCCAGCGCCTTTTCGGGGCTTTCGTTGAACTGGCGGAAGAATGCTGCAGCCCCGATGAACTGGAGAACCTCTTTGCCCACAATGCCCGAAAAGCCTACCTCATGTCCTGACTGTTTCGTATTGATTAACTAGCACTCACGTTGAGATCCTAACCATCGTAACTCTCAAGGATTCATCCCCAATAATTCTTGTAAATAATTTCTGATGGGCCTGGTGTATCCGTTTAAAAAGCAAATAAAGCCCCATGAATCCAACATTTGCCAATATCCCCTATGGTCCCGACCCTCAGCAGGTCCTCGACTTCTGGTCCGCGCCCGGTCAGGGCCCGCATCCCTTACTCATTTTTATTCACGGGGGCGGCTGGTGCAATGGCGACAAGGATAAATGTCCGGCCGACTTCAGTTTTTATCTCCAAAGGGGCATCTCCTATGCCGCCTTCAACTACCGGCTGGCTGGAACGGCAATTTTACCAGCGCCCGTGCATGACGCTGCCCGCGCAATCCAGTTTATCCGCACCAAGGCGGAGTCGTGGAATATAGATAAACAGCGCCTGGCCTTGACTGGTTCCAGCGCCGGGGCCTGCACCTCCATGTGGATGCTCTTTCATCCCGATCTGGCAGATCCATCCGCGGGCGATCTTCTGGCGCGACAATCGACCCGCGTCACCGCCGCCGCCGTGAGCGGCGGCCAGACCTCTATCGACCCCAAAGTGATTGAAGACTGGCTCGGGCCCAATGTCCTCAAGCACCAGATGATTTATCGTTCTGTCGGAGCCGAAAGCACGGAGCAAGCTCTGGAAAACTACACCCATTACGCCGACCTCTACCACGAATTTTCGCCTATCAATCACCTCAGTGCCAATGATCCTCCTCTGCTCATGAGCTACGACAAGAGTATGACCCTGCCATCTGTGGACCCCGGGCATGGCATTCACCATCCGTTCTACGGCGTCAAGTTAAAGGAACGGGCCGATCAATTGGGCGTGGAATGTCACTTACTGATTGAAGGCGTATCCCATTCCGAGCGCTACGCCTCACCCCAGGAATTTCTGTTGGATAAACTTCAAGGGTAACCTTAATTTGTGATTTTTTCGAGTGCTTGTTTTTGTCTTGCCCAAACACCATCCTGAGCGGCCTGCATGACAAAGGATGAGAAATCGCGAGGCGCACGACCCAATGCCTGTTGCACTCCATTCGCAAGACAGGAATTGCGGCCATCTAACACTTCGGTGAAGAGATAATCAAGAAGCTCAATATACTCGGCAGGAATCTGTTCTGATTTTAATCCGACGATGAATTCCTCATGAGTGATCTCCTGGAAAGTTACCTCTTGATTGGCGGCTTTAGAAATCATCTCAACCGCCTTGGCAAATGTAATGAGTTCCGGTCCCGTCAGTTCGTATAATTTTCCATCATGCCCTTCTTCTGTCAGCGCAGCAACTGCAACATCGGCAATGTCGTCAACATCGACGAATGGTTCTTTGATTTGACCAACAGGAAGGGCGACAATTCCCGACATAACAGAACCATGCAGGAAGCTTTCGCTGAAGTTCTGATTGAACCAGCTACAGCGCAGAATCGACCATCCGACTCCTGAGTTTTTGACGATTTCCTCACACGCTTGAGCTTCAGGTTCTCCTCGCCCTGAAAGCAGCACCAATTTCTGAATCCCAACTTTCTTAGCCAGTTCGCAAAGATAACGGATGGAATCAGTGGCGCCGGGGACTGCCAAATCAGGGCTATACGCGATATAAACTGCATTACATCCGGATAGAATTTTTTCCCAATTTTCCGGTGCATTCCAGTCGAATGGTATTTCACTCGAGCGAGATCCAATTTTCACCGGCAGCTTCAGCGCATTCAACCGGTTAACAATGCGCCGGCCCGTTTTTCCATTTCCACCAATTACAAGTGTGGGTGATTTTTTTATAATAGTATTCATCTGTATTTCTTTTCGTTTGGGTTAGTATGTTGTGATGAGTCTACTATATCTTGTCCCGATGATATTTTCTATGGCACTTTTACCTTGAAACATGCTCTTTCGTCCAATTTGATTAGATTTTCAGTCAAATGATTTTAAAATCAGAATCTGTTAGCATACCGACACCATCGCAGGATCCTATTGCGGATGTGCTTCATTCACTCCGTATGAGCAGTTCATTTTATTGCAGGTCTGAATTTACGGCGCCTTGGGGACTGGAACTTCCGGAAATGCCAAAACACCTCATGTTTCATGTACTGACATCGGGGCATTGCTTACTGAAAGTTAATGATAAAATCTGTCACCTTCAGGCTGGTGATTTTGTTCTGGTGCCGCATGGCCAGGGACATGTTCTCATAAGCGATAACGAGGTATTGCCGACTCCCTTATTTGAAACCGAACGTGAATTGATCACGGATTGCTATGAAAGACTGTGTTTCGGAGGCGGCGGTGAACCCACTATGATGATTTGCGGCGCCGTTCGATTTGAGCATCCCGTGGCTCTAAGGATTATCGAAATCCTACCTGAGATCATCCATATGAATGCGAAAATAACGGAGAACGAATCGATTCATAATACCATACGTTTGATGATCTCCGAAGCCAGTGATACAAGAATTGGAGGAGATGCCTTGATAACTCGCTTATCCGATGTGCTTGTTATGCAGACAATCCGATTTTGGCTGGTAAGAAACGCAGCGGTTCACAAGGGCTGGTTTGGCGCATTACACGATCAGCAGATTGGAAAGGCAATTAGCCTGGTTCATCGCGATCCCACCTATTTGTGGTCGTTGGAGACTTTGGCCGCGAGTGTCGGAATGTCGAGATCGGCGTTTGCTGCACGTTTTATGAGTTTGGTGGGAGAATCGCCAATGCAGTATGTCAGGCACTGGCGCATGCAGATGGCGATAGAAAGGCTCAAGGATAAGAACGACCCCATCAGTGTCATCGCAGAAACCTTTGGCTATGAATCCGAGGCCGCCTTCAGCCGGGCATTCAAAAAGGTTATTGGTCATTCACCTGGCTATTTCAGAAAAAAGATAAGCTGATTGCAGGTAATTTAATCCCTTTGCACGCTGGTAACCTAACGGCAAATTGGTGCCCAGGGGGGGACTCGAACCCCCACACCTCGCGGCACATGAACCTGAATCATGCGTGTCTACCAATTCCACCACCTGGGCAGGCCTTTTCTTTTACCGGCTGTCGGTTGCTAATTTTAACAGCCGACAGGGCGAGAGCCAACATTTGCTAGGATTTTAGGATGGGGAGTCAAGCGCCTTTCTCGGATTGAGCCAGATCCGCCTGGTCTGAATGCGGCAGGTATTTGGCAATATCGGGCAGGGGTTTGGCGCGGAGACCATTGGGGAGCCTTTCAAAATAGGGATCGGGGCGTAATTCGGGGTCGAAACCTGTTCCCTCATAATCTTCATCACCGGACTCTTCAAACTCCCGGAAATCCGGTGAATCTTCGAAAGGATTGGGGGAGGTGCAGGAATCCTTCAGGTCATCGAATGCGAGGGAAAGTCTTCTCGGTTCGGGGTAGAGAGCGCTGGCCGGGTATTCGATCTTTCCTTTCTTAACGAGTTGAAAATCACAGGGATAACAGTGTTTGCTGAAGTGTTGGCGAAAATTGTTTACCCATTTCTCCGTCCCACCCGTTCTTTTATTGAGCAGAATAAGGTCGGAAAAATGGACACAGGCTTCGAACCAGGGAAAGAGGCTGCTTTGAGCCTGGCCGAGTTGGCAATGGATCACACTGATGATTCGGGCCAGATCAAGCTCGCGGGGCAGCATCCATCCTTTGAGCGCTTCAATCTGATCGACGGGATTCGTCGCTCCGTCGGTGACAAAAAACACCACCGAAGTATCGGGTGGCAGCTCCTCGGCGTTGATCTCGAATTCCTCTTCCAGGCGATAGTTGAGAATGGCGGAGTGGGAGAGGGCGTGAAGATTTTCCTCGAAAGGGGAGGGGTGTTCGTCTTCAGAGAGGTAAATTGCGGTAGTTCCGGCAGTTTCCGACAGGCCGTTTTCGATTAAATCCCGGAGCACTTCCCGGCGTCCTGAGCGGGCCGCCCCGAGGAGGATGTAGAGGGGGATCATTTCGATTAGAACCTATCTCAAATTCGCAGATGAATGATGTTTGTAGCACCACGGTGGCAGATACAAGGCGGCTTTGCGCCCAGATGGGCTATAAGCCCCTCGGATGCAAACCAACGCAGCAGGTGCAACCGTGCCGCACAAACACATAATTGCTCTCTGCATCAACATCATCGATTTTGAGATAGGTTCTAATAAAATACCATTTTTCAGAGCTTTGTCCAGCGCGGTGGTGGATAGCTGACGCTTATCCCGAAAACAGGCGGCAAAAAATTTTTTAAATTTTTTTGAAACCAAAACGGATGTTTTCCGTATCATATAGGTAACAATCAATTGAAATCACTAAAAATACTAAACCAATTTTCAAAAATGGAATTACAAATGAATAACAATCTGAAATCAATTCTCACCCTGCTTCTATTAATCGCTGTTCCAGCCGTTGTTTCAATGTTCGGGCAAACACCCGAAGTCGTCTGCGGTTTTCTGGCAACGATTACTCTTTTATGGATCGGCGAGGCGATGCTGAATAAGCAATGGACTTTCCTTTCTCCTTACCTGACAAGAGCTTCCTGAATTAATCCCAATGTTTCAAACGGCTTCTTATGGGCGGGTGGTAAATATTTTATAATGAAAGAGTTAAGATGCAGAACCGAACAAATCTGGTCGCCACTGAATGTGAGGATACGATATGCCCTTAAGAAGCCTAAACCCGACAAGCGCGAATAGCGGCGTTGCAGCCCGCAAACCGCTTGGTTACGTAGGGTACTACGCTCCCGCGACGGTTTGAAGGATGTCGTTTCACTCGGTATCAAACTGCGCCTTGCTTTTCATCACTTCTCGAATTTTTGAAACAATGGGGTCAAAAATTCAGATGCCGGCCCGAAATGGAACGTTATCGTTCGTCGGCAGTTACGACGGGGAAGAATTAACCGGAGTCGTTGCCCAAAGCTG
>JAJFLV010000056.1 GCA_021772535.1 Opitutales bacterium
CTGACGAGGATTCGCCGCCGCCATTGTATCCACGCGAAGAACCGTTCGACGATCCATCTACGGGCGTAACGACGAAGCGTGCGGCCATCCTGAGTGCGCCCCTTGCGCCGGTTTTTCTTGTGTGGTGCCACCATATCAATGCCATCCTGGGCAAGCTCTTCATCAAGCGGATCAGAGTCGTAGGCACGGTCACCGATGAGTTTCTCTGGCATCGCTTCGATCATGTAAAAGTTGAAGGTCAATTGCACCAGTGTGACCTCGTGGTGGTTGGCCGCATGAGTGCTCACAGAAAGCGGAAGTCCTTGACGATCAACGATTGCCATGATCTTGGAACCTTTCCCTCGCTTGGTTTTTCCAACCCCATCACCGCCACCTTTAGCTGGGCTAAACATCGCATCAATAAAGCTTTCGCGCTCGTCAATGGCGCCGCGCTCGCGCAGTTGATTACTCAAATCACAAAGTATCTCGCACAGCGTATCATCGCGACACCAAGCCTGAAAACGCCTATGTACGGTCTGGTATGGAGGATACTTCTGGGGCATCTCTGCCCATTGTGCGCCAGTGTTCAAAATCCACAAAACCGCTTCCAGGATTTTACGTGCGGGTGTTGGTTTTGGTCCAGGTTTGCCGGTATCGGTGTCTCTTCAGGAAAATGTTTCCTAATCACATCCCATTGTTCATCATTAAGTTGCATAAGTTAATGCTACCTCTCTCACGCCACTTGGCAATATAACTTTTCAAAATATCGAATTTGAGATAGGTTCTAGTAAGCAGTATCCTTTATTTTATAAAAACAACACCAATAAATTAACCCGGCGCGCCACTCTGCTCTCCCCTTAACGATTAACAATGGAAGAACGCTCTTTCCGAAAATAAAATGAATATTAGGAGAATTTTGAACTTCCAAAATTTCGCTATGAAAGAATTGATATGAACAATAAAATTAAATACTACTTTCTCTCAGTCTTTCTGGTAATAGGTTGTAACGGTCAACTTTTTGGGAAAGCTCCCGCATTTGTCAAGGCATTGGAAGGGTCACCGATTCCAGTTAAATCTCCTGCCACGGCGCCAGAGGAGTGGTTATTGGCTCATGTAGACGTGGAAACGACGGGGCTGGTGCCAGGTTACCATGAAATGATCGATATCGGAATCGTTATGACCGATTTGGAGGGGAGGGAACTGGACCGGCTTTTTCTGCGCATCATGCCGGATCATCCAGAACGCGCCGCGCCCGGAGCGGTAGCAGTCAACGCGTTTTCCGTCGAGTTGTGGAAGGAACGGGGATTTGTCAGCACCAGGGAAGCGGTTGAACAAATGATCCGGTTTCACAAACGTGTAGCAGGGGAGAAAAATGTCCTTTTTGTGGCGTATAACGCTTGGTTCGATATTTCGTTCGTGGATCATCTCTTCCGCAACTCGGGGAAGACCTGGCGGGAGCTTTATCATTACTTCATCCTCGACCTCCCCTCGATGGCCTGGAGCCTGGGAGTGCGGGATTTGTTTGGGAGCGAAATGGCGGAAAAGCTGGCTATCGATCCGGAAACAAGCGACTCACTCAAGCACACGGGGATAACGGGCGCCGAATCGAATGTGAATGTTTACCGTGCGTTATTGAAGCGGTTTGGTGAACTAAATGAGAATTAAAATAACAACGTGCTGAAGACAGTCCGTTCAATCTTTTTTGGATAACCTATTCCTCGACGGTGAGCCGGATTTCGGTTCCATTGGCTCGGATTTCAGGCACATACATGGCGTGGCCGATCACGGGCAAGGCGTGGAATTGGCCCGGTGTTTCCGCCCTTAGACGGTAACGGATTTCCCAATAACCCTGAGGTAGTTTGTCGATAAAGAAGGCTACTTTGCGATCCCGTAATTCCTGGTAAACCCAGCGGCGATTTCCAGTCAGTCGTTCCTGTTCTTCAGCAGCGTTTGCATTTATTTCTCCAGCCCTGATTTGGTCAGCAAAGAGGGGTTCACCACTGCGGATTTGCACTGCTTCGAATCCTCCAGGCTTGAGATCTTCGAAAACAAGATATTCGTAGTCGTTTTTCCCCTCGATGGTTAGGACTACTTCGATGCGGTCGCCACTTTCGAGGGAATCTCCGTCATTAAGGGGCACCTTCTCCTCTACAAAGCCCTTGAGCAAGGTGGGGACGGCCCTCAGCCGGTGGTATTGGCGCCGAACGAAAATCTCATTGCCGGCGGGTGGAATCGGCTCCTCCAAACTGAAGAACTCCGCATGGGTGGAAAAATAGAGCTGACCCTGCCCGGAGAGCCGGCGGATTTCCACTTTGTTGCCGTCATCCTGCAGCCATTCATTGGGCACGTGCCAACGGCTCTGACCCGCCAACCAACTGTCGCCGTCGGTTTGCTCTTGGGCCAGGGTATGGCCATTGACCTGTATTTCGTAAGCCAGGCCCGATTCCATCTCCTTGGTCGTTTGCAGGTATTGATTGAGTGCGAGTAGTGCGATGGCCGAATCCCGCGTGTTGCTCCAATGCCCGCCCCGGCGGTTTTTAACCAGCCAATTCATGACCGGCTCTATCAGTTCGCTCTCGGGATCGATGGCAAGAAGAGCCATCAGTGCGAAAGCGGTCGATTCAACGCCGCCCTCGGACCACCGCCAGTAAACGCCGCCTTTGCCCCAGTGAGCCGTAGCCATGACTGCAGGGAAAGACTCCCCATCCTTTTGTGAAAGGAGGACAGACAGGTCGGGAGTTTTATCGATTTTTACCCCATCGCGCAGGTTTTGAACCAATAACTTAGCCTCCTCCTCAAAACCGAAATGCCGCGCGGAAAGAGCCAGCAGGGCACGGGTAAAAGAGTTAAGCTGCTCACGAATCCGCATGAGATTGAGAAAAGCTGAGGCTTCCGATCGGGAAGGCCGTTTATCTTCAACATCGGTAAAACGCACCGCCAGGGCATGGAGCAGCCAGGCTTGCAGGTCGTAGTTAAATTCAGCCTCGACAAGGACTTTTTCCAGGTAAGAGCGTGCGCGTTGAAGCGTCGATTTATTAACCTCGATCCCCGCCTGCTCTGTCAAAGTCAGGCCCCAAACAACATAGGCGGTCATGTAGGAGTCGGTGTCCCCCTCTTTCCACCAGCCCCATCCGCCATCGGCGTGCTGAAAATCATAGAGTCGTTTCAGGCCGACTTTTACCATTTTATCCAATTGGTTCAAATCTTTCAGTTGGCCCCGGTGGGCCGCGTCACCATACTCTTTTTCCAGGCCACCGAACATTTTTCCGGCAATGTCACCAGGCTTTAGGTTCAGATCCCGCAGAGTTTTCGCCACCAGAACCGAGGGGAGAAAACGGTTCAAGGTCTGCTCGGTGCAACCATAGGGGTAATCAATCAGGTAAGGCAATGCGTCCAGCACGGCCACGGCCAGACTAGGTGTCACCTGGATGTTGAAAGCAGTCGATTCTTTTTTGCGCTCGGCAGGAATATCAAGCGAGATGGTGACGGCGTTTCCCTTGAGCCGTCCAGATTTGCCAACGTATTTTTGTATACCATGTTCGTAAACCGGATAGGACTTCTCCATGGCATCGGCGAAATCGGGGCTTTTGCCTGTGAGTTTAATTATAACCTCTCCGGGACTTGATGGTGCAACCTGCCAATCCAGACGCGCTTGGGAGTTTGCCGGAATGGAAATCTCACCGGAAGGACGTTCGACGATCTCTCCATTTTCTCCAATATAGCCGAGAATATCCAGACCCCCATCAGTTTCCAAAAGAGCCTCAACCGGCATAGCGACCGAGGTGTTATTATGGAAAATACCGGAGACAACCAGCCGGTCGCCGGTCACGAAAAACCTTGGAGCCTGCAAGCTGGCGATGAGAGGCAGACGGGTTTGCCGGGTATCGGTGGTAATTCCGAAACGACTCTCTTGAGCCACCCCACGAGCCGTCGCCCGCCAGGTTGTGAGGGAATCGGGGAAGGAGACTTCCACTTTTGCCATGCCATTTTCGTCCGTTCGGATATCCGGTTGCCAGAACACCGTTTCTCGAAAGTCGGTGCGTACCTGAACGGCCGGTTCCTGGCGTGACTCCGAACTTGCCACTCCATCCGCCATCGTAATAGCCCCATTAGCAAACTCCTCAAATTCAACAGAACTGCTATCTAATGAAAAGCCACTTCTAAGACGACTTAGTTCATTAAAATAAGGTCCTTCGGGAGAACCAGCCAATGCGCCAATTACTGCACCTCCGATTGCCCCCGATAATTTCTCTGTGCCGTCCTTTAGGTTAAAATACGGCTTCTGATTAAAAGTGCTGCTAGTCTGGATGGCATAATGCCGTTTGTCTCCGTAGAAAAATTGCCGGATATCGGGGGCCAGTTCGGGTTGAATGTAGTAAACCGCCTCATCGACCAGCCCGAGGGAAATTTCAGCCGAGACGGGCTCGCTTTGCCAGTCGGTGGCACGGATGGAGTAAATACCTTTCCCCTGGGGCTGATAGCCTTCCGCATCGGCGGAGATTTCTATTTGTAAAAAGTTCTTTTCCGAAGGAACGATGATCTCCTTTTGCTCCATGAACATTTCGTGGTCGGATACCATGATGGCTTCGAGGAAACTGTTGGGAATATGTTCATCTCCGATATCGAGGTAGAGCAGTTTGACCGTGCCGTTGAGTCGCAGGAGTTGGTAAGATTGCAGGTTTTCCGCCCCCACACTGAAAAGGACGGTTCGGCCCGAAGCCGGGGTAGAAATCATGACCGGCGCTTTTTCTCCAGGCCTGAAGCTCTCTTTGTCCACCACAATGGAGACGCCTCCCGGACGATACCCAATCTCATTGTTCCCATCACTCGAAGCCCAGAAGGCGGTATCGGTCTTGATGGGCTGTCCATTATTTTCCCGGCTCACCCAGGCGATTTTGTAATACCCTTCCTTGGGGATCGTCATGCGATAAATGGCTTCCCCTTTTTCATTGGTGGTCACCGTGGTTGCCTCGATCTCCTCGGTTTTATAACCTTTGTCCTTCAATCGGTAATCGCCGGGGGTAGCCCCGAAGGAGAAACGCCGCCCGGACTTTTCCCTCAATTCCTCCATCTGTTTGCCGGAAATCTCCCGACCGCGTTGATCGATCCAGATTTCTCTCCAATATTCCCTGGTGAGACGCAAACGGCCAGATGCCGAAAGGGGGCGGCTATTGGCATCCATGCTGCGAATTGAAATCTCCGCTGTGTCTCCCGGTTGGTAAATTTGATGTTCCGGTTTCAGGTAAACATAATAACTCTGGCGTGTAACCTTGAGGCCCTTGGAGGCGGTAATCTCCCGTCGGGATGCATCCGTCACCCTGGCTTCAACCGTATATTGGTAGTCATTTTCGGAAGATTGCGGCGTATCGAAGGAAAACGTGGCGGCCCCAGTGGTATCCGTTTGCAAGGTTTCCCTTTTAATGACGGAACCCGGCCCACCATAGCCTTGAGTCCGATATCGATTTTGATGATTCTGGTCACTGAAAAGCCAATTATATTCACGCTCGGGTATCCACCAATGGTAGAACGGCCGCTGATAAATGACTAATTCGACTTGGGCGTTGGGGACAGGACCGCCAAAATAGTAATCAGCCTGAATCTTTCCCGTCACCGTATCGCCCAAACGGAAAATCTCGGCTTCGGCCTCGGTGTCTTCTCCCTCCTTGCCGCCGATACCAATTTCGACCTTGAATTCCGGCAGTTTGTATTCTTCCAACCGAAATAGCTCGGCCTGACCAATAAATTCATTGGTAGAATCTCGAGTTAGCTGGATTTGATAAGACCCAAGAACCATTTCCTCTGTAAGAGCCGTTTCACTCCAGGCTGCGCCGAAGGCATTCAAGCGCAAAATCCCTTCATCCACCTTTTGACCACGTTGATCGATGATATTGAATCGGATCCGTTCATCAGTGGGGACGCGGTAGGTATTAGCGTCGTGCTGGCGGGCGATGATTTTCCATTTGGCGGCGCTGCCGGGGCGATAGGCCGGTCGATCGGTATAGGCATAGACCCGCCATTGTAAATCCTGACGCATGCCGTATGAATACCCATGTGATAAGGCGAAAGCCTGGCGACCCTCTAAACTTGCGCTGACGAAATACTCCCGATGTTCCCGTTTCTCGGAAAATTGAAACAAAACCAAACCATCTCCGTTCGTGGTTCCCGTCCTTTTGCTGTCATGCCAGTTCCGCCCGTCGAATCCGCGCTCCCAGAGAACTACATTTGCCTCTGCCAAAGGCGCCCCGGTGAAGGAGTTGCACATGAAAGCCAGGACCTCATTTTCGGTTGATTTAAGAACAAGCGCAGCATCGGTCACCAATAAAATGTCACGAGCTTTACTCCCACCGCCCACTGCCTCGACAAGATAAGCGCCGGTGGGGATTTCACCGTCGAGCCGGTATTGATCGGTCACTGGATAGTAAGGCCGTTTGGCTTCCTTTTCCAATACAAAGGATCGCCAAGCCTCCCTTTCTTTAATTTCGATGGTCCACGACCACCTACCAAAGCCTTGATCACGAAGAAAATTAAGCCGAACGGCCTCTTTAATATCGATAGGATACAGAGAAACTTCCACCGCTTCGACATTACGCCAATTGAGGTTCAATTGAGGCTCGGATCCCGGCAGATAAGCATGGGCAAGATAAACATTAACGTAGGATGCAGTGATATCCTTGATAGATGATTTTGCCAGATTGTAGTAACTGGTCTCACCCTCTTTATACTCATCCAGAATCCGCTGGTAGAGAAGCAAGGCTCTTTCAAAATCGGGCTCCAAACGCTGGTCTCCATTTTCATCGAAAGTGACAAGTCCGCTTTGGGAGACCCATTGGGCATATTGGAACAAAGCATCGTCATACCAAGGGCTTTCACTCCCCATTTTGATGGCCGAGGCAAATTCTTCGGCCACACGGGTAAGCAATTGCGGGCTGCCGCCTTGACGTGAAAGAGCCATGGCCAGCAGGTAATGGGCCTGGGCCTGATCTTCCGGCGATTCCGCAATTCTGAGAGCATTTTCGAGGACGTCGATGGGCAAAACATTGCCATACCAGTGACGGTAATAGGGTGCGTTGCGATCGGGGTTGCCCGTAGCCTTCCAGACGATATCCAAGTATCGTTGACGAGCTGCGGGCAGATCCTTGGAACCCGCCCACCACTCAAGGGTGCGCTGGTAATGGGTCCAGGCCTGACTCCAGTTTTGATTATTTCGGCTCCACCATGAATCGCCTAGGGATTCCTGAATTTCAACCCAAAGTTGAGGGGGCGGCCCCTCAAGTTCATCCAAATCTTTGGCTAGGTCTCGTAAACTCTCACGAACTTTCTCTAGAAAACCGTAGTCGGATTCTCCGGAAGCGGCGTGGGCCCTCCAGAGAGTATCGGCCAACCGAAATTCCACCCAGCGGGTTTCTCCGGCATTGAGATCCAGCTCCTTGGCCTGAGAATAAACCTCATGGGCGAGGGAGAAGCTTTTATCCTCATAGTGTGCCTCAGCCTCGACCTTCAGCTCGGCGAAGTCCTTCACAATCGGTTTTTCCTCCGGTACCCCGATCAATTCCGGACTCTGCCCATACGTACTGTAGACTGAGAATACAAATCCTGCCCCTAAAAGGATTGATGCTACTGATTTCATCTTAAAACAATTGTTTCCATGGTAAGAAACCTGCCGGTTCATTTAAGTTCCGTTATTAACAGATTTTGGTTATCATTACGATAAAAGAATAAACGAATAAAGACACATGAAATTAGAGAATAATCGGTTTTATTTTGCGGAAACACTTTTAATCCTCTTCCATCTGTCAACAAGATGACTCCTGCGCCCAAAGATATTCAAGCTATTGGAAGAGAGATTGCCATTCTCTGGGCGGATGCACGCGAGGACTATTTTTCCATGGAAAAACTGCGCGCCTTTTCGCCCAGTGCGGAGAACACAGGAGAGATGGATATTTTGGGGCATCTCCATGGTGGAGGCGGTCCGAAAGAATTTCCCGGGGTAGAAGTCACGGGCTGGCAGCTTGTCGGAAACTATGCCATTCGCTTTACCTTTACCGATGGGCATCATACCGGTCTTTACAGTTTCCAATATCTGCGCGACTTGGGCGACACCCTGAAAAAGGCTGCTTCCTAGTGCCGTGTCACGTTAAGGACTTTACACAGTTTAGAGCGCCATCCCGAAGCAGCTAAATGCTTCCCCGCACCCTAATCTAATTTCTTACCGCTTACATCCCAATGCAATATTGGGAACCGGGAACACGGGTTGGTTGTTTCTTCAACCGCCGAAAATGCCTTTTATTATTTCCCACCAACTGGGGCTGCTCGGCTGGCCGCTTCCGCCGCCGGAACTGCTGCTGCTGGAATTGCTGGAGCTCGAACTGCTGCTGCTACTGTTACTGCTGGAACTGCTGCTGGAGGGATTGCCACTACTGCTGCTGGAGCGTTGACTACTGGTGCTCTGGCCCGATTGCTGGCCTTGCTGACCACTGGGAAGCTGCATAACCTGAACTCCTCCCTGCTGGTTTTGCTGGCCTCCCGCCTGGCTCCCCTGCTGTCCTTGTTGGCTGCCGGTTTGACCTTGCTGCTGCCCACCCTCTGGAATGAGGATACCTGATTCCTGGCCTTCACTGCCCTCTTGTCCGGGCATGCCAGCCATCTGACCCGATTCGCCGTCGGTTGAGCCATCGCTGCCCGCCGCGTTCTGCATGTTCCGTCCGTGCTCCTCGATGGTTTCCAGGGTAAAGTTGTAAATTACGATCTCGCTGCTGCCGAGGCTGGGACGTTCATAAATGACATCCTCGCGTATGGCGGACAATTTGTCTTTCCATTGGATTGCCTCAATGTATTCCTCCAGAGGTCCAAAGTAATAGGTCAGATTTTCGTGTGTATAGGCTATATAATAGCCCGGATCGTCCGGGTAATAACCGGAAACATCGATTCCGGCATGTCTCTTGCTGAATTCCTCAGCGCTGAGTTTGCCCGTGTCCTCAATGGCCTCGACCGGCAGAACCAATGATTTCCCATTGAGCAATGTAATCCCGGAAATTAAGGGCAATAAAACGAAATAAATGATTCGCTGGGTAGTAGAAATTTTAATCGTTGGCATGATATTTTCCTTTGCTTGTAATCTATTACAAATCTGAGGGAATGGTCTGGCCCTGCTCCACTCCGCTCGCACGTCCGGCGTTTTTCCCCGCCATGGGCGGAGATTTTTTGGCCCCTCCGTCGGCTGTTGTTTCCCCGGCCTCGGCAACCTGGTCCTGGGCATCTCCCTGGGCTGCTTCAATCATATCCTCGGTCGAACCGATTGAGACATTGGCCCCACGACGCATACCTTTGATTCCTCCTTTGGTCCCATTTTCACCGGCTTCACTCGCTCCCTGGCCTCCGCCTTCGCCTTCAATTTCAGAGGGTGTGTCCATTTCAGAACCAACTCCGTCCTCCAAAGCAACCATGTCCCCCTCGGAACCGCCCTCTCCTTCTCCTTGGCCTTCCTGGCCTTCTCCTTCTTGTTGACCTTCGGCATTCTCGGCCATTTCGCCGCCTGCCTCTCCTTGCTCTCCTTTACCGCCTTCCATGCCTTCGCCGCTCTCACCTTTGGCCAGGGCATTCTCGTCAGCCTCGGCCATTGCGCCCCCCACGGCGCTTGAATCAGTGCCTATCTGGTTACTATCGCCTTCCTGCCCATCGCCCTGTTGCCCGGATTTCCGGCCTTGTTCCTGGCTCTCGCCTCCTTGCTGGCCCTGTTGGCCTTGCCCCTGACCTTGCTGGCCCTGTTGGCCTTGTTGCTGACCCTGTTGACCTTGCTGGCCCTGGCCTTGGCCTTGTTCGCCCTGTTGGCCCTGTTGGCCCTGTTGGCTCTGTTGGCCCTGTTGGCCTTGTTTTTGCTGCCCGCCTCCTTGGGAACTCTGGGATCCCATTTTGGGAATTCCGGGCAAGCTGACTTTCATGTTTTCAAGAACCTTTTTAAGGGCATACCGTTTTTGTTGCTCCGTTCCGAGATTCCCGCCATCGAAAATATCGGGATCGGCCGCTCCTTGCAAAGCGGAAGGCGCCATCAAAATGACTGCTCCCAACAGACCCAAAATCAGGGTCGAGGTCGAAGCTGCCGGTTTTCTTATTTTGGTTATGCTTGATTTTTTCATTTTATTTAAATCCGCCATTTATATTCTCTGTGTGCAGATAACCTGTATGGGGCCAAAACTGCTGTCCCTGCGCACCCTTACCTCCAACAAAACATCGCGATAACCCTTGCGCCGCCCTCGCACCTGGTAATTGCCGGGAAGAATGCGTAGTTTGTGTTGCTCGAATTTGCCCATCATCTGAAAACCGGAGATGCTGACCCAGGTTTTCCCATCGGAAACGAAACTCACTCCCACCGGCTGGCTTTGATCCCGCAAGGTCGTTTTCAAATCCTGTATTTCGGGCGACAGGGTGATGTAGGAAGGCTTCGCCATCATGGCTTCATTGAATGACCGGATGGATTGCTGAAATTCTCCCTTGGCCGCATAATCGGAGGCGTCGTTGAGAAATTTTTCGTAGCGCAGGAGGCTGCGCAAAATCTCGCCGTCCCGCCGCAGACCCTCTATGGCCTCCTCTTTTTGGTTGTCGAGGTCGAGCACTCTTAGAAAAGAAGTGCGGGCCTGTGCCCACTCGTATTCCTCTTCATAGGTATAAGCCTCATCCAGGGCGGCTGCAATTTTTGCTTGGTGTCCTTTTTCCCGGGCCACTTCGAGTGCTTCCGCAAAATTCGGGAGGTCGGGAAATTCCTCCACCGCCGCCTCGTAGGTCTCGATGGCGGTATCCCAATCCAGCTCCTCTTCAGCCTTTTTCGAGGTGGTCCGCAAGTACTCGAGCCGGTTATCACGAATAACTTTACCCAAACGCGACTTTCCCTGCTGGGCTTTGGCCGAGAGGGCGTCGAGCTCGAAAGCCCGCTCGTATGAGACCAGGGATTTCTCGTAATCCTTGCTTTTTTCCAGTTCCGCCGCCTCCCGCAAGAGGGGCAGCACACGATCGATGGTGGCCGCTCTTTTTAGATTCCTCTGGGCCAGCTCGTTATCGGGCTGCAGTTCCAATACCTTGCGAAAAATCTCCTGGGCCGCTTCCTTGTCGCCCTTTTGGAGCGCCTTTTTGCCGTTCAATTCCAAGTCCACCAGGTGGGTATTGACGATGCCATCCATTTCTCCAATCGCTTCTAGGGCTGTTTCGAATGAAAGGATCGCCTCGGTAAAAGCGCCTTTGGAAAGATGGATTTCTCCCTCGTTTCCAATCGCGGACGCTTTCTCGAATTCAAATGGAGCCAGCGAACGCCCCGTTTCGCTTGCCTCGATCAAATTGAGAAACTCATCATGGATGGCCTTGGTCTCGCTTTGCAGGTTGATGAGAGATTTCTGTTCATCGATCAATCCGCCCACCTCTTCCAAAAAGGTCATCGCTTGCCGATAATTGCCCGAAGTGTAACTCTTGCTGCCCTCATCGAAAGCCGTTTCCATCATTACCAGGTTTTTAATCAGAACCGGATGGTCATCGGTTACCTTGCGGATGGCGCTGATTTCCTGCCTCAATTTATCCAATTCCCGCTGCACCTTTTGCGGACTGACAAATGCCAACTCGCCCCTGCCTCCGGTATTATCACCCGCCTGGCCGTTCTCGCCAGCACCTCCGGGCGCTCCTTCGTGGCCTTTGCTGTAAAACTTCAGGCCAACATAGGCCAATCCGCTGAATACGACCAATCCGGCAATTATGGGCACAAAAAACATCAATCCGCGGTTTTTCCGTTCCACTCCTGCCGGCGATGAATCCTCCTCATCGGGATTCCAGTGGATAATGCGGCGTTTTTTGCCCCCCTCCGGCTTCTGATTGTCCTGATTATTCATCTTTTGTTGATATATAAACTAAATTAAAAATAATTGAAATATAACTAACAATATTGCTCGAGTGTGAACACTTAGAGACCGTTTCTGCCAAATTTATTCGCTGGAAGCATAAGTTGTTTGTAGTCAATATCATATCTAAATATTAATTTCGTCTCGGTGCGGCCTCTACGGGCGGTGGCCCATGAAAGCGGCCCTTCCCGGTTGCCCATGGCGTAGGCAAAAGAATCCAACACCGCCAAGCCCCACCGGCGCAGGGGGGTTCTTCCTCTGATTTTCTACAACTTTTAAGCCAATTGAACACTCTAGGACAATATATTTTAATAACACCTGCCGGATGCTAATGGTTTCATTCAAAATTCCGCATTCCCGGGGGTTCTCGCAAAAGGAATGACATCCCGAATGTTGGCGATTCCCGTAACAAACATAAGCATCCGCTCGAACCCGAGGCCGAAACCGCTGTGCTCGACCGTGCCGTACTGCCGCAATTCCAGGTACCACCAGTACTCCTTTTCATCCAGCCCGTGGCGTTTCAGGTTCTCGGCCAGCACATCGTAACGTTCCTCGCGCTGGCTGCCGCCCACGATTTCCCCGATTTTCGGCACCAGCAAGTCCATTGCACCGACCGTTTTGCCGTCATCGTTGGATCGCATGTAGAACGGCTTGATCTCCTTCGGGAAGTCATAAACCGTGACCGGGCAGCGGAAGTGATCTTCGCTCAGAAAACGCTCGTGCTCCGATTGCAGGTTGGCCCCGTATTCGGCCGGATACTCGAATTTCTTGCCCGATTTTTGCAAAATCTCCATCGCCTCGGTGTAGGGGACCCGTTTGAAAGGCCGTTCCCGCACAAACTGTAGCCGGTCGAGCAAACCCTTGTCCACGAAACGGCTGAAGAGTGAAAGGTCGTCCTGGCAATTATCCAGAATATCCCCCACCAGATATTTAACGATCTCCTCCGCCAGGTCCATATTGCCCTCCAGGTCGCAGAAAGCCATCTCCGGCTCGATCATCCAGAACTCGCTCGCATGGCGGGAGGTATGGGAGTTCTCCGCCCGGAAAGTGGGGCCGAACGTGTAAACATTGGAAAATGCCGTGGCGAAGATTTCCGCCTCAAGCTGGCCACTGACGGTTAAATAGGTCGGGCGGGCGAAAAAATCCTTGCTGAAATCGATCTCCCCATTCTCCTCCTGCCGGGGAAGATTCTTCAGGTCCAGGCTGCTCACCCGGAACAATTCCCCTGCCCCCTCGCAATCGTTGGCCGTGATGAGCGGAGTGTGGACATAAATGAAATCCTTCTGCTGGAAAAATTGATGGACCGCAAAAGCCAGCCGGTTGCGCACCCGGAACACGCACCCGAACAAGTTGGACCGTGGCCGCAGGTGGGCGATTTCACGCAAATATTCCAGGCTATGCCCCTTCTTCTGTAGCGGATAGGTCTCATCGGAAGTGCCATAAACCTCAATGTTGCTGGCTTGGATCTCCCACTTTTGGCCCTTCCCCTGGGAAGCCGCCAACTCCCCGGACACACTCACGGCGGCCCCCGTCGTCACCTTGCCGATCTCGGCATAAGCCGGTAAAGAAGCGTCCACCACGATCTGAATATTTTTCAGACACGACCCGTCATTGATTTCCACGAACGAAAACGTTTTCGAATCACGCCGCGTGCGCACCCACCCCTTGACCAGAATCGACTCCATCGGCGACTCCCGCCCCAGGGCCTCCTTAACCAAAGTTCTCTTCATATTCATTTTCTTAATCATAATCCCAAGGGAAACGACCTGAAGGCCGGAGTAAACCCCAATATTTCAAAATCCGCCTCGGAGTTCAGCTTCGAAATTCGGGTTTCCTCATCCATTTTTCATACATTCATCGCTTTTCGCCCCAATTATACCAAAAAAAAGAAACCCCCGCAATAGTTACGTTGGCTGCGTTGGATGCGTTGGCTCAAAAAACAAAAAAAACTGCAAAAAATTCAAAATTATCACAGTTTTCCCAATTTCCCCCCTTTTTCACCGTCATCAAACATCCAGCATCGAGTATCATCCCTTCCTATCTGTGTTCTTCCGTGCAATCCGTGGTCAAACAAATATTGGCCAATAATAATTCGCGTGTATGGGCGTTCATTCGCGGTTAAATTTGCCTTCCTCTATTCTACACGTATAGGATCGGGTCGAGGAGCCGGGCGTTTGCCCGGACATCCCCTCCCACACCACCGGACATACGGTTTTCCGTATCCGGCGGTTGAATCCGGCAACCTTCCTTTAGGTTGCAAGCACTGATGGCACCACGAAGCCGTATCGGT
>JAJFLV010000057.1 GCA_021772535.1 Opitutales bacterium
CCACGCGACGTGGCGGTGGATAGTTCCGGCAACGTTTATGTGGCGGATCGACTAAACAACCGCATCCAGAAATTCGACAGCAGCGGCAACTTTCTCCTCAAATGGGGCACACCTGGCGCGGGCAACGGGCAGTTTAATCTACCCTTCGATGTAGCGGTGGATAGTTCCGGTAATGTTTATGTGGTGGATTTTGGCAATCAACGTATCCAGAAGTTCAACAGCAGCGGCACTTTCATTACCAAGTGGGGAAAAAATGGTGGTGATGGCACTCCGGGTAGCGCTGATGGGGAGTTTTTAGGCCCACGCGGCGTGGCAGTGGATATTTCTTCCGGTAATGTTTATGTGGCGGACACGGCCAACCAACGCATGCAGAAATTCGACAGCAGCGGCAACTTTCTCCTCGAATGGGGCACACTTGGCACAGGTGACGGGCAGTTTGATAATCCCATGGGCGTGGGGGTGGATAGCTCTACCGGTGATGTTTATGTGGCCGACCGAGACAACAACCGCATCCAAAAATTCAATAGCAGCGGTGTCTTCATTTTCAAGTTGGGAAAAAATGGTGGTGATGGCTCATCCGGTAGCGGCGATGGGGAATTCTTCGATCCCAGAAATGTGGCGGTGGATAGTTCCGGCAATGTTTATGTGGCGGGTCAGACCAACGCCCGCATCCAGAAGTTTACCCGCAGCGGCACTTTCATTACCAAGTGGGGGAAAAATGGTGGTGATGGCTCATCCGGCAACGGCGACGGGGAGTTTAATCTTCCCCTCGGCGTGGCGGTGGATAGTTCCGGCAATGTTTATGTGGCAGACCGGAGCAACCAACGCATCCAGAAATTCACGGGCCTTGAAGGAGTCCTCTACAGTCCGGCGCCGGATTTCTTCGGAATTGAGACCTTCGTTTACACGATCAGTGACGGAGCCGGCGGTTCGGACACTGCTCTAGTGACGGTGAATGTGACGGCAGTGAACGACGCGCCGGTGGCGATTAACGATGCCTTTACGGTTCCCGAGGATAGCACGACGGTCTTTAATGTGCTGGCTGCCAATCCCACCACGCCTGATAGTGATGTTGAAAACGATACGCTCACGGTGACGGCGATCGGAACGCCTGACAACGGAGGGTCGGCCACTCCAAGCGGGAATAACATCAGTTATACTCCATTTTTGAATTTCGTCGGGACGGAGACGTTTACTTACTCTATCAACGATGGCGAATTTACGGCCACCGCAACAGTGACTGTGACGGTAACTGCGGTTAACGATCCACCCGTTGCCAACGATGACTTTGCAACGGTGAATGAAGGCGCCACGGTGCTGAATGTGGTATTAACCAATGGCTCGACAAGCGTATTGTTCAACGATTCGGATGTGGATCTGCCGCCGAATATTTTGACGGTCAATACCGCACCTTCAATCGCGCCATCGAATGGGACGCTAACGTTGAGGCCGGACGGGTCGTTCGACTATACGCACGACGGTACCGAAACGACGGCGGACAGCTTTGATTACGAGGTGGGAGATGGCCAAGCCAGCGTCACAGCGACAGTGTTCCTCTCGATCACTCCGGTCAACGATCCGCCGGTGGCAGCAGATGATGGCGGCGCTGGATTCACCACTGATGAAGCTACTGCCTTTACGACGGGTAGTGTGCTGACCAACGACATGGATGTCGATCTGCCGCCCGATACGTTGTCGGTATCCGGTTTTGATAACAGTGGATCGACCGGGATAGTGGTTAATCTGACGAATGGGACCTTCAGTTACGATCCCAACGGGAAATTCGAAACGCTCGGGGTGGGGGATTCCTCGACTGACACATTTGTTTATACCCTATCGGATGGTAAGGGCGGAACCGACACGGCGTTGGTGACGATCACTATCGATGGCTTGAACGACGCCCCGGTAGCGGGCGATGACGCCACCTCTGTAAATGAAGGGGGCACCGTGACGGAGCTAAATGGCGGTATTACCAGCTTGCTGAATAATGACACTGATGTGGATGCAAGCGATGTTCTGGCGGTCAACACGGTAGCGGTAACCGGACCGAGTTTTGGTGTGTTGGCATTGGCCGCGGATGGCCAGTTTACCTATACGCACGACAACACACCGGTTTCAAAAGAAAACTTCGCGGACAGCTTCGTTTACGAAATGAACGACGGTAATGGCTCGACGTCCACGGCATTGGTCACGATCACGATCAACCCGCAGAACGACAATCCGCCGGTGGGAGTTCCAGATAGCGCCACGGTGAACGAAGGACTTTCGGTGTCTGTTTTGACAACCGGGTTTACCAGTTTGCTGAAGAACGATACGGATATCGACTTGCCCAACGATACTTTGACGTTGAGCACGACGCCGGTGAGCGCCCCGACCTGGGGAACGGTGACTTTGGCTACCGATGGCACGTTTACTTATGAACATGGCGGCACCGAGAATTTTGGGGATAGTTTTGATTATCGGGTGATCGATGGCGCCGGCGCTTTTGCCACCGCAACAGTGACGATCACGATCACACCTGTGAACGACAATCCACCGGTTGCAATCGCCGATGCCACCTCGGTCAACGAGGGCGGAACGGTATCTCTCCTCAATGGCGGCGTTGCCAGCGTCGTGACCAACGATACAGATGTCGATTTACCGAACGATACTTTGACGGTCAACACCACGCCGGTGGTGCCGCCGGTCTTCGACAGCGCGTTTACCCTGAACGGAAACGGAACCTTCAGCTACACCCACAACGGGACGGAGAATTTCTCTGACAGCTTTGTATACGAGGTGAGTGACGCGGTTGGTAATAAGGC
>JAJFLV010000058.1 GCA_021772535.1 Opitutales bacterium
CGTTCCGGCCCCTCTGGTTTAAAGGTTTGTTTTTACTTTTCGCTGTGCCGCTTACTGTGGCGGCACGCTGATGATGTTGCCGTCAAGATCCTGGAAGAATCTCAGCTCAGGCGTGTTCCCAGCGAAGGAGAAATACCAGCCTTCGGGGAAGAAGGGCGACTGGCTGAAGACATACATGTGCCTCCAGGAGTCTTCATTGAGGAAGGCCCAAAAGCCGAGTCCCAGATCCCAGACGAAGATTTCCTCTTCCAGACTGCCACTGGAGACGAACTGCCAGCCGGCTTCGTCGTGATAGATCCACGGCCAGAAGCCTGCGAAGTAGTTCTTATACCACGGAGAGGCTTTCCAGCCCGGGAACCCGTCTATATCCACACCGGAGAAGACATCCAGCACCGTCACCGTTGCCGTGTCGCTGTTCACCGTGATGTCGCCATCGCTGACCTGCACCCAGAAGCTGGTTGTTTCGTCCAGGGCACCAGTGTCGAACTCGCCGTCCGGCGTGCCTATGGTTACCGTCCCAGCAGCGCTGTCGTTGACAACTACCAGAACCGCACCGTCGGCCAGATCGTCGGCCAGGTCGATCAGGTTCAAGGTATTGGTCGGCCCTTCGGCTGCCGTCCGGCCATTGTTGAAACTCTCCACCACATAGTCGGTCAGATCCACGACCGCTCCCGTGCCGTTGTAGATTTCGATGGCCTTATTGTTGCTGCTGCCCTCGATGTATTCGGAGAAGAACAGATCCGTGGCAGTGCCTGTGCCTGTGTGCATCCCAAGATCGTCAAAGGTATCCTGCGGGAAGCCCGTCCACTCGCCGGTCAGGTCATCCTCATTGCCGACAAAACCGTCGGCGTCGCCGGAGGTTACGTCCGCTTTTCTAACCAGGGTGTCCTCACTGGTAGTGACATCACCGCTGCCCCAGAAGCCAGCTGCGGGATCTACTCCCACCACGCCGATCATGTCGATGATCACACCGTCCTTCTTCAGGACCAGGGCATCATCGCCATTGATGAAGGTCGTCGCCGACATTCCATCGACCACATTGTCCCTCAAGTCCAGGATGGGCAGTTCCGAAGAATCGTCCACGGGGTTGTCAGTATCGCCGCTCTGGCCCTCGAACCACTGGTAGGTCACATTGTCGCCGGCGGCATCTGTTACCGCCATCAGGACGACCGACTGGTTGGTCGTGATTGTTTCACTCATCGGTTGAGTGCTGAAATTGATTGGATCGAAGATGCCGATGTCCACCGTGGCCGTATCCGTGGCCTTCCCGTCACTTATCTCGTAAGTGAAGGTGTCCGTGGTGGAGTCACCGCCGTCGTGGGTATAAGTGAAGTATCCGTCCGCTCCCAGAACAAGGGTGCCGTGAGCGGGATCGCTGACCGGTGTCGTGGTCACGGTGAGAACGGCATCAATATCCGCATCGGTGTCGTTAGCCAGGAGGTTGGGGGCAGAAACTGTGCCGCCCGTGGTCGCCGTTGCAATATCGTCATTGGCCACCGGATCGTTGTCATTTACACCGGTTACCCAAATCAGCACGGTGGCATTGGCCGTGAGCCCTCCCCCGTCACTTATCTGGTAAACAAAGCTGTCAGTAAGGTTTTCGGTGCCGTCGTGAGTATAGGTAAAGGTACCGTTAGCACCCAACGTCAGATTTCCATGGCCTGGCGGAGTCACCGGGGTTGTATTGACCGTCAGGGAATCGCCGGTATCCTGATCGGTATCGTTGGCCAGGACGCTGGTGGAGCCATCGTCCAGATTGTCAGCCGAGCCGCCTTCCGTCACCGTCACGTGGTCATCGTTGGCCACAGGCGCTTCGTTCACCGGGTTAACGGTGATATCGACCGTTGCGCTGTCGGTTAAGGCACCGTCGGTTATCTCGTAATCGAAGCTGTCCGTGGTTGTCTCGGAACCATCGTGGGTATAGGTAAATTCACCGTCGGCCTCAAGCACCACCGTGCCGTGGGCGGTAGCGCGGGTACCCGGGTTTGCCACCGTGAGGTCTTCGCCCTCGGCATCGGTATCGTTATCCAGCACGCTGGTTGCGCCGCCGGTAAGAGCGGAAACCGATTTACCTTCATCAACGGTGGCAGCGTCATCGGCCGCATCCGGAGCATCGTCAACCGGCGCAATTGTAATGGATACGGTGGCCGCTCTGACGTCCGTGCCGTCAGTCACGCTGTAAACGAAGAAATCGGAAATAGATTCCCCACCGTCGTGGGTGTAAGTAAATTCACCGTTGGCGAGAAGAACTACAGTGCCATGGTCAGTGGCATTCGGACCTGTGTTAACCACCGATAAAACTGAATTATCCGGGGCATCGGTGTCGTTGGCCAGGACGCTGGTTGCGCCGCCATCCAATACCGAGACACTGCCGGCCTCAGTTGTTACGGCGCTTTCCGGGTTGGCCACCGGAGGCGAGTCGCTCACCGGGTTGATTGTAATGTCAACCCTCGCCGTGCGGGCCCCATTCAAGCCCCCATCACTGACAGTATAATCGAAAAAGTCGGAGGTGGTTTCGCTGCCATTATGTATATAGGTATAGGAGCCATCGGTATCTATCTGCACAATTCCATTGGTGGTGGCGATGGAATTGGGGGTGGTAGCCGTTGTCAAAACGACCAAAGCATTAGGGCCATCCACATCGGAATCATTAGCCAATACGCCAGTGGCAGCGACAGATAATGTGCCCCCCTCGTCCACTGTGTTAATGTCATCCAAGGCAATCGGCGGGTCATTGACCGGGGTAACCGAGATATTGACGGTGCCGACATCGGTAGCATTTCCGTCACTAACTATATAATCAAACGTATCCGTCGTGGTTTCACTGCCATCATGCGTATAGGTGAAAAAGCCGCCAGCTGCCAG
>JAJFLV010000059.1 GCA_021772535.1 Opitutales bacterium
GCACAAGGCCTACCAAAGCCGCTTCGAATGGAGTTATTGTTACGGGGCGCTCGATGTGGTAGCAGGAGCGACGGTATTCGTGCAAACCCCCAGCGTAAGTTTGGATTGGACGGAGGCCTTCCTGGAACAAATCAAAAAACAATATCCTGGCCATGAGCATGTGGTGGTATGGGACGGAGCGGGATTCCATCCAAAGGACAGTAGACACGAGCAAGTACCCGAGGGCATCCACATCATCATGCTCCCGGCCTACAGTCCCGAGCTCAATCCGATCGAAAAGCTATGGGACTGCATACAGGACTACACGGCCAACAAGCTATGGCCCTCGCTGGAACGGCTCGATCAAGTAGTGGCCCTGTTGCTACAGGAGTGGTGGGAGGATCCAGGGCGGGTGACAAGGTTGGCAGGCAACAACTGGTACCGCGCTTCAGCAAACGCTTCTGTCGAAGATAACTTTATCATTATTGTTTAGATTTGGTATAAGATCAGGAAACCGGAGGCGCTAGCCCTTCGCCTACCGGTGAATCAGCTGCCTTTTGGGCGGCTTCAGGAGTCGACAGATAGGTCGTCATGGCCCCCTTGCCCTTTACTTCGATAATACCCCGGGGAACAAATTCATCGGTCGAGCCAATACGCTTGTAGGTTTCCTCCGTAATTTGGACCTGGCCGGGCAATCCCAGAGATTCCATTCGGCTGGCCAAATTGACCGTTTCGCCCCACAAATCGTAGGAAAACCGGGTCTGTCCGATCACACCAGCCACGATGGGGCCAGCATGCATCCCGATCCGGAGTTGCAGGCTCATATTGTGGTCTTCGTTAAATTGATTCATGTAGCGCAGGCTGGCGAAGGCGAATTCCAGACAATTTCTCTCATGGTTTTCGGTATTCGGTGGAAGGCCCCCGACAACCATGTAGGAATCGCCGATGGTCTTGATCTTTTCCAGGTTATATTCCTTCACCATTTCATCGAAAGCGCTGAAAACTTGGTTGAGAATGTAAAGCAGGGTCGCTGGGCTGATCTGGGCTGACAGGTTGGTGAACCCGACCAGGTCCGCAAAAAGAACGGTCGCATCGGGAATCGTTTCCGCGATGTTGTCCTCGCCCATTTTCAATCGCTCGGCAATGCTTTGGGGCAATACATTGAAAAGAACGGTTTCCGATTTTCTTTTCTCCTTTTGAACCTGGCGTAAGAGAAGCCTTTCTTGGTCACGAAGGTGCTTGCGCTCAAGACTGGCCCCCACCCTGGCCCGCAAAAGAGTTTCCTCCACAGGCTTGGTCAAATAATCTTCCGCACCGCTTTCCACGCATCGTATAACACTATCCAAATGATCGAGGGCCGTTACCATGATAACGGGAATGACATTGAGGGTTTCACTCGACTTCATGTATTCCAGAACCTCATATCCGTTCATGTTCGGCATATTGATGTCCAGCAACACCAGGTCGATGTCCCTCCGCAGCTCCATCAATTCGATGGCTTTTTGTCCATCCGAGGCGCTTTTTAGATTTTCGTAGCCCTGATCTTCCAGAAGTGCGAGGACAAGATCCACGTTATCCTCATGGTCGTCCACCACCAGGATATTCATTTTGAAGAGTTTTTCCTGTAATTCTTTTTCCAAGCAATTTCCCCGATTATCAGAGTTCAGTAATAGGGATTGGAGCTACTCAAAGTAGCCTTCAATGTCAAAAATTTAATTTTAAAATACTTATTCTCTATTTGTTATTTATTTTTTTGGAAAAACCCTCTCCCCATCTGCCGCCGGACCGCTTTCCCCTTAGAGAACGTCTAAGAAGTGGGAGTGTCATTGAGTCGGGCAGATTCGGCCGAAGGATAGATCGCCTTAATCCTTGACCGGCTCGGTAAACATTTCTTCCCCTTTGACCATGATTTTTTCCGCCCGTGATTCCAGCCATTTGCGCTCCGCCGCTGACAGGCTCTTGGCCGTCACCACAATGACGGGAACATCCACGAATTTATCCATCGCTCGAAACTCCTGCAAAAAAGTCAATCCATCCATTACCGGCATCATCAGGTCCAGAAAAACCAGGTCGGGTGAAAAAGTTTCCAGAACTTTGAGCGCCTCCTTGCCATTGCCCGCGGTCTGGATTTCGTTCAGGCTGTCGTCCAGCCATAGCCTCATAAGCTCTTGGTAATCCACCAGATCATCCACTATGAGGATTTTTCGGTTGGTTATTTTATCAGAATTGAGCGCTCGGCGGATACACGCTAGAAAATCCTTTTGCACCACTGGCTTGGTCAAAGCATCCACCGCTCCAAGGGTAACGGCTTTTTGACGGTCGGCCACCATGCTGACGATGACAACCGGAACATCAGCCGTATCCTCGTCTCCCTTCAAGGCGTTGAGAACTTCCCAACCATTACTTTCCGGCATCATGATATCAAGAGTGATCAGATCCGGTTTATACTCCTTGACCAGATCGAGTACCTTGCGGGGCTCTCCGCACTCCACCGCCTCCGCTCCCAGATCGTTCACATACTGGGCGATAAACTCCCTTGCATCGGGATCGTCATCCACCACCAGTATTCGTTTTCCAGGACCAATCGGCAGAATTCTTTTCAGGTCTTCGGTGGAATTCGGTTTCTCTGCTCTGGCATGGACCGGTGCGGACCGGGGTGATGTTCTTACCGGTGGTTTTTCGGCCTTGGCCTCAGCCGGTTTCTCATCCCCTTTCAGATATTCCTTCACCGTAGTGGCCGCTGCTTTTTCTTTCACCGCCGGCTTGGATACCTCTTTGAGGGGAAGCTCCAAGGTAAATGTGGAACCCTTGTTGACTCCCTCGCTTGAGGCCGTCAGTGTTCCCCCAAGGAGTTCAATAATGGACCGGGAAATGGTCAGTCCCAACCCGGTCCCGCCAAAATCCCGCGAGGTGCTGCTGTCCTGCTGGCTGAATGCCTGAAAAATCAACTCCATGCTTTCCGCCCGGATGCCGACGCCTGAATCGACCACCTGCATCCTGATTTTTCGCTCCCGTCCATCCAGAAGCGAGGCGGTCACCCGAACGAAGCCCTCCTTCGTGAATTTGATTGCATTGCCCACTAGGTTGATAAGCACCTGTTTCAATTTATAGCCATCGGTTTGTGTATGCAGGTAATCCTCAGCGGTTTCGTAACTGAGCTTTATCCCCTTGGCGTCGGCCTGGGGTTGGAGCATCTCTGTGATATCCTGCAAAAGTGGGACCAGGTCGGTGTCTTCAATGACGATATCCATGCGTCCCGATTCGATCTTCGAAAGATCGAGAATATCGTTGATCAGACTGAGCAGATGCTTTCCATTGCGGTTGATTTTCTCCACCCGGTTGAGTTCGCCATCTCCCAGCACTCCATTGCGGTTTTTCAGCAGAATGCCGGAAAACCCGATAATTGAATTCAACGGCGTCCGCAGCTCATGGCTCATATTGGCCACGAATTCGCTTTTGTGCTTGTGGGCAGCCAATAGTTCCTGATTGGCCTCTTCCAGCAAAATGGACTGCTTTTGTACCGCACGGTAGGTAATGGCGTTGATAAGCGCATTTGCCAGAGCCTCAATCTGGTTGGAAAGCACCTGGTGGGTATTGGGGTCCACGCTGGTGATGCCGGCTAATATGATGACCCCCAGAAATTGGTTTTGAAATTGGATCGGTATGCCGTAGAAATTCCTGATTTTAGCTCGGGTGAAACCGAGGTTCAAATCGGGCAGGGCCTCTGCATCGATGCCTTCCAGAGTAACCCACTCCCTCCGGCGCATAATTTCTCCCGGCAACCCTTCCATTGCATCCGTCCCGGTAAAACTTCTCAGGAAAGACTGGTCCAGTCCCCGCTGGCTGATGGAGTTGAACTCACCTCTCTGCTTGTCATACAGGTAGAAGATTCCCATCTGGCAATTGGAAATTTCAATCAATGAGTCCAACGCCGCATTGGCAATTACATTGATTTCAATGGATGATATATGGGATAGAAATTCACCGAATTTTTTCCGCAATTCGACGCTCGCGGAGAGTTCTAGGTTTTGTTTTTCGAGTCCTGCCTGCGATTCTTCCAGCTTTTCTTGCGACTCTTCCAGGTCCTGGATGGAAACGCCGATTTTCGCCGCCATCAGGTTGGTGGCATGAGAAAGCCTGCCGATATAGTCGTGGCCCTGAACCTTGGATCGAGCCGCGTAATTCCCCCGGCCAATGGCATTGGCCACCTTTAATACTTCCCTCAGACGGTGGTTGGTCCGGTGAAACTGGATCAGGATTATGAGCAAGGCCGACACAATAAGAGTGCCTACGGCCTGTTGCTGGCTAACGATCTCGGTCGAGATAAGGTCGGGCCGCGATACGATGACGAGTAAAAATACCAAAATCCCCAATGGCAGAGCCCAAAGGGATAAACGCGGCAGCCATGAAACCAGTGAATTCAAATCAACTCAGTTCTTTTTCAGATCGATTATTCTTAATAATTGGTTTTTCAGCACATCTTCATCGACAATGGGCTTGCTCACATATCCATCAAATCCCGAGTCGATGAAACGCCGCTCGTCATCCTTCATGGCATGAGCCGTAAGGGCCAGCATGGGAACATCCTGGTAACCCTCCTCTTCCTTGATCTTTTTCATTAAGGTCACCCCGTCCATCCCCGGAAGGCTGATATCCAGAATAAATATGTCCGGCTTTTCCGTTTCCGGTTTATAGAGAGTGGTCAATAACTCCACCGCGCTGGAAAACTTTTCAATATCGTACTGGTCGCAGAGCATGTCCACCACTAGCTCGGCGTTATCGGGATTGTCTTCCACCATGTATATTTTTTTCATAAATCTTTTGATTAATAGAATGAGTTCTCATGGGGCCGGCTGCACTAATTGATCGGAGTATCAACACGGCGTATTTCGGCTTCCTCAGCAAGATACCAGTTGTGGAATAAATGAAAAGCCTTTTTATCCTGCACACCAAAGGATTTCAGGTCCCCATCCTGTCTTGTAGGTTACCCCAAGCCCCTTTAATCTTTTTTCCCCAATCGCCTAATAAGGGCATCCCATAATGCGCGCGCTTCCCTCACCTCCTCAAAACGGACCAGGCGCAATAGGGCCAGGTAAATGACGACGGCCAGGGGAACTAGCACGAATACCGCCGCCAGTCCTGACATTTTCGGTGAATTCAGGAGAAATCCGGTGCCTTTCCAGAGAACCCACGTAACCCCCCCCATGCCTGTTGCCGCAAACATGATTTTTAAAAGCGGACGGCGAATAAACCTCGTTTTAGGTGGACTGCCAGGGATGGTAAGCAATCCTCGTAAGAGAAGGCTATGCACAATAATGGCCAGCACATTGGCCAGAGCAAGACCGGTCATCCCCATTTCCCGCATCAGCCCCAGGCTGAAACCAATGTTTAAAACAAAGTTCAACAACGCCAGGCGCATCGGCGTCCGCGTGTTCTTGAGAGCATGAAACGCACGTGTGTTATAGGTTGCCAAGGCATAAAAAGGAAGTCCGCAAGCATACACGCCAAGAATCGAATACGTGCTCACGACATCTTCACGGCCATAAGCGCCCCACGCGAAAAAGAGCTCCAGAATCGGTCGGCCCAAAAGGATTAATCCGATAGCCGCCGGTATTGTAATGGCCAAAATCAACCGCTTGCCTTTGCGGAAGGTTTCTGCGAATTCTTTCTCCCGCCCCGCCGAGGCATGACGCGACAGGCTGGGAAAAACAACCGTGGTGACGGCGATGGCAAAGACCCCCAGGGGAAGCTCGATCAGCCGGTTGGCCAGGTAGAGCACGGATACCGCAGTCTCGTCCAGCCAAAGCGCCAGCAATCGGGAAACCGCAATATTGACCTGAATGATGGCAGCGCCGGCCAGCCCCGGTAATAAGAGCGCCCATAACTCTTCCAGGCGGGCCGATCCGGCGAGGGAAAACCGTGGCTTCCATCCTTGCTTGCGCAGAACTAGGCCGGGAATTACAACCTGCATTAGCCCTCCGGCCAGCACACCGACACAGAGATAGCCCACTAATTCGATATTGGAATGACCGGCCCATCCCCCCGAAATCACCAAGGCCAAAATAATGGACAAGTTCAGCCACACCGGGGAAAGTGCCACCACCGCAAAACGGTTCAAAACATTAAGCCCCGCCCCAATCACGGCTGCCAGGCAAACGAAAATCATGTAGGGAAGTAGCAATATACCGAAACCGGCTCCCATGTACCAGCGCTCTTCCAGGTCCGGGATGCCAAAAATAGACCACAGGACTAACGATCCCGCCGCCACTAATCCCAGCAAGGCCAGAAAAGTCCTTGATAAAACCCGGTTGAGCAACTGAAAGCCGGAGGACTCCCTTCCCTTTTCCATCTCCCCGGAGAGGATGGGAACAAGGGCCGAGGTCAAGGCCCCTTCTCCCAGCAGCCTGCGAAATAAATTTGGAAGGGTGAATGCGAAGATGAAAGCCGAATTTATGGAACCAGTCCCCAGAAAGGCAAAAAGCAGGATATCCCGTAAAAGCCCCAGGACCCGCGACAGCACTGTGGCAATTGCCACGATGGATATGTTTTCCAGAAATTTAACCATTGCAGGGATGGTTTATTTCATTCCAGGCGGGTCGAAGCGGCCGTCGATTGCCGTCCAGCCCCCATCCACAAAAAGAACCGAACCGGTAATGTAACTGGCCGCATCGGAAGCCAGAAATACCGTCGGAGCGGCGATTTCCTCGGGTCGGGCCCATCGGTTTAAGATGCACCCGGCGGCATAGGCAGCGTACCAATCCTTATCATTTATGATCGGTTGGGTCAGGGGTGTTTCCACCACTCCAGGGGCAACCGCGTTCACCCGCACCCCGCTCGCCCCCAGCTCCGCCGCCGCAGTCCGCGCCATCTGGACAATTCCAGCCTTGGTGGCGGCGTAAACACCTTGACCGGGTTCAACCACCTGAGATCGGATCGATGAAAATAAAATGATGCTTCCCCCGCCCTGGGCGGCCATGATTTTTCCCGCCGCCTTCAATACGTTGAATGCCCCTTTCAAATTCAAGTCGATGACCTTGTAAAACTCCTCTTCTTCATATGCGCACAGCGGCTTGCGGATATTGACACCGGGAGTGGAAACCACGATATCGAGCCGCCCCTGCGCCTCGCAAATCGTCTCCAGGCTGCTTTTAACTGCTTGGAAGTCGCGCACATCAAGGACCCCGGCTTTGGCCACTCCACCCTCAGACCTTATGCCTTCGACCGTTTTTTGGACCGCGCTTAAATCCCGGTCCAGACAGGCCACAAAGGCTCCCTGGGCTGCGCAGGATATAGCAACTGCCTCACCGATCCCGTTTCCAGCCCCGATGACTGCCGCGATCTTATTTTCCAGACTAAACAAGGAAAGCGATTCTTTCATGTCTTTGATCACATTTAAGTTAAAGAGATAACAGTTCCTATATGCCTGTCCCTATTCGATTTCGACCCCGCATGAGCTTGAAAATATGCACAATGAGAAACGCGGCGACGGCCCCGATTAGACCCACCACAAAGGGTCGAAAAATGCCGAACCCTTCGCCGCCGGTCAGCAGGTGGGTTCCCAGCAATAACAGGATGCCCCCGCCAACGGCGGTCAAGGCTTCCGCAACTCCGCAACGGCGAAGGTAAATTCCTGCCAATACGGGAACAAAAAGACTGACGCTGAGCAGCGAATAAAAAATACCCAAAGATCCGATCACCGACGGCAGCGCCATGGCCAGGACAATACCCAGAGTCCCCCCCGTAACCGCCGCCCATCGCGCCACTTTGAGAATCTGCCTATCAGTCGCCTGAGGATTGATAAACCGGCGGTAAAGATCCTGCGAAAGGGAGGTAGCCAACATGAAAAGGATGGCGTCGGCGGAACTGATCTCCGCTGAAACAATGGCTGCCAGTGCCAGGCTGCCGATACCAATGGGCAAGGAATTCATCAATAGAGTCGGCAAGGCGAGCTCTGCTCTGGCTAGGTCCGGATATAAAACCCTCGCTGCCATGCCGAAAAAAACCGGCGCAAAGGCAAATAGAAGAAGAACCACCCCCTGGCTGGTAACGGCTATTCGCACTGTCCGCCGATCCCGGGCGCCATAGATTTTTTGCAAAAGTCCCGGTGAAATGATAAAGGCCGGTCCCAGCATAACCAGATAAATCCAGCCCGATTTTCCGTTTCCCCAGAAATTCAGCCCTCCCGGGTCGGCCACCGACTCCATCAGTCCCCCCAGTCCACCCACTGATGACAAAACCAGGGGAACGGCCAGAGTAAAACCGCTGGCCAAAACAACCAATTGCAGAATATTGACCCAGGCTGAAGCCAGCAATCCCCCTGCGGCAAAATAGATCGTCATGACCGCTCCACCCGCCAGACACCCGGCAAACTTGGGCAATCCCGCAACCACGTTGAGCACCCAGGCCAGGGCAATCAATTGGCCCGCCAGTATCGCCAGGGTGCCTACCCAAAGCAAAGCCGCAACGATCCCTCTGACCGCCTTGTTATAACGAAATTCGAGATAATCACCTACCGTGTAGAGATTATGCCGGGTTGCCGCCTCCCACATTTTCGGGCCCACCCACAAGCCCAGAACAATTGAACCTATCCCTGCCGAACCGACCCACCACCAGGCGCTCAAACCGTCCCGGTAGCCCAGACCGGTAGCGCCCACCGTTGATCCTGCACCAATGTTTGCCGCCAGCATGGTGGAAAAAATCAAGACCGGCCCCAACTTTCTTCCGGCCACAAAAAAGGTTCCCGCCGATGTAACCAGACGGCCGATCCATAAGCCCAGAACGGTCAGCAAAACCAAATATGCCACTAAAAAAACGAGGTGAGTATTCATTCCTCGCCGCTCTTCAGATCTTGGACCGAAGGAATGCCGGGAAGCCCTTCGGCCATGCGAACACCCCGCAAAACCGCTTCTGCCGTTACTTCCGCTGCCAGCGCGCCGAGGGCTAGCAAGTTCACCTCGTTCTCATATCCGCCGGTAGCAAGAGTAAAAATAGTATCTCCATCCAATGGTGTGTGGGCGGGGTAAATTGTTCGCGCAAATCCATCATGAGCCATTTGGGCTATCTTGGTCGCTTGGGCTTTGGTTAAAGCAGCATTGGTCGCAATGACGCCCAGGGTGGTGTTTTCACCAAAACTTCCCCTCACTTGAAATCCTCTGCGAATCAAACGCCTGACATCGACCATGGATTTTCCATCCTCGCCGCGCATTCCGGCTATAACCTGGTTTGTCGCCGGGTCGACAACGTCCCCGACGGCATTGACGGCCACCAGGGCGGCCACTGCCAGACCGTCCTCCATGACCACCCCGTAGCTTCCCACCCCGGATTTCATGGGCTTGAATGGGTTTCCCAGTTTGCCTACGGTGGCGCCAGCGCCTGCTCCAACGCTGCCCTCTTTCACCGGATCCGATGTTGCCGCTTTGGCCGCCCGGTAGCCGCTTTCGGCATCGGGACGAAGGCGCCCTTCCCCCACCGTCAGGTCGTAGAGGTTGGCCGCGGGCACGATTGGCACCGGTCCGCCCGCCGTCTCAAACCCGATTCCTTTTTCCTCCAGATACCGCATCACTCCCGATGCCGCATCCAGGCCGAAGGCGCTCCCCCCCGTAAGAACGATGGCATGCACTTTCTGCACCGTGTTGACCGGGTCGAGCAAATCCGTCTCGCGTGTGCCAGGGGAGGAGCCTCTCACGTCCACACCGGCCACCGCTCCCTCCCCCACCAGTATCACCGTGCAGCCGGTGGGCCGCCCGGTCAGGGTATCGTGCCCAACCTTAACCCCTTCGACGCCGGTTAAAGTAATAGTCGAAGTCGATGGAATCTCCGCTAATAATTTTGCAATATCAGTTGGAAAGAAACCTATCGATAGGATAAGAAAATATACGGTAATTGCCTGGAGAAAATTCATGACTGTTTTTTTCCAAATTCGGTGGTAATATAGATGGCAACAACTTTGCTGTCCCAATGAAACCTGTCAATCACGCTTCCCGCATGCCCAGCTCATGCCTTCCGTAATAGATAGTTTACTCCGTCGGGTGGAGGAAACCAGAGATGAAATGGCCCAGTTCACATCCGATCTGGTCAAATTTCCCACCGTCAATCCCCCAGGAAAGAATTACCCTGAGTGCGCCCAATTTATCGGCTCTCGATTGCAGGAATTCGGATTTGAGGTGACCTATTATCCTGCCCAGGACAGGCCCGAGCATACTGCCGAATTTCCTCGGATAAATGTCATGGGCAGGCGGTGTGGCAAATACGAGAGACCCTCCCTGCATCTCAATGGCCATTTTGACGTCGTGCCCCCGGGGGAGGGTTGGACAAGCGATCCTTTTTCCGGGAAAATCGAAAACGGTCGTGTTTACGGCCGTGGTAGCGCGGACATGAAAGCGGGCCTTGCGGCAGCGGTTTTTGCCGCCGACGCCATCAGGCGCGAAGGAATCGAATTGGGCGGCGCCCTTGACTTTAGCGCTACCGTGGACGAGGAAAGCGGAGGCTTCGCCGGCCTCGGCTGGTTGGCTGCTAATGGCTTGGTCTCTTCCCGCAATACCGATTATGTCATCATACCCGAACCCTTCGGGCCCGACCGCGTTTGCCTCGGGCACCGGGGGGTGTATTGGTTCAAGGTAACCGCTTTGGGAAAAACGGCTCACGGCTCCATGCCGTTTTTGGGGGAAAGCGCCATCGAGGGCATGAGCCGGTTTCTGGAATCAGTGCACCGTGAACTCATACCCGCCCTGAACCGAAGAAAAACGGTTATGCCGGTTGTCCCTCAGGACGCCAGAAGACCTACCTTGAATATTAATTCCATCACGGGAGGACAGGATGAGTCCACCGCCCAAACACCCTGTGTGGCGGACCGGTGCGAAGCCGTGTTCGACCGCCGTTTTCTACCGGAAGAAGATTTTCAGGATGTCCGAAATGAAATCCAGGGCCTGATAGCAAATGTGCATAATAAAGATACCTCTCTGCGCTTCGAGCTGGAGGATTTGCTCATGGTCCCATCCGTCAGCGCCCCCAGTGACGGTGCGCTGGTCAAGGCGTTGGACCGCGCAGCAGTCGCCGTTATGGGCAAAAACCTGCAAAAAGTGGCCAGTCCGGGAACCTATGACCACAAACACGTTTTCCTTCAAGGCGCCATCGACCAATGTGTGGCTTATGGGCCTGGCGAGCTTCTCCAGGCTCACAAGCCGGATGAATTTTGCTCCATCGATGATATGGTAACCCACGCCAAGGTCCTCGCCCTCGCCATCCTCGACCTGACCGGATCGACTTCGTGAACATGCCTTCATTTTTATCAACGAGTCTGCCCCTATGGGGGATTTGCTCCGGTCTAATGTCCCCTTAAAGACTTTGAACAGATGAAGTTAATAACGGGACACGGCACTAACTTGGAATAGCGGCCATACAACTCCTCTTCCCGTGGAATGGGTTTTGCCTGGTAATTTTAACAATGGCCCGGAATGCATTTATTTTCTTGCCGATCTTTGGGCATTTGATAGTAATTCTCCCATGGCGCGAAAAATCTGTTTCGTAAATTACAAGGGAGGGGTGGGAAAAACATCTCTCATTGTTAATACCGCCGCATGTTTAGCCCAAAAAGGTTTCCGGGTTCTTTTATTTGATTTTGATACACAGTCCAACGCCAGCATCTGGCTCATGCGGCTGGATCGGTGGAACAAGCTCAATATCAAGGGAGAAGGCTCCGTATATTCCATTTTCAATCCTGGGACCGCCAAACTCAAGGATTGCCTCATAAAAGACGTGGTCAAAAGCAAAACCGGAGATCCCCTCCTGCCAGGGCTCGACCTTGTGCCGACCACTTTTAACCTCGTCGATCTGGAAAGCGATTATGAGGGTGACCCCAAAACACCTCCCTACCTGCTCTTTCACCAGCAATTGGCGGAGTTTGAGTCCGATTACGATTACATCGTTTTCGACTGCCCACCCAACATCCTCAGAGCCTCCCAGTGCGGAGTTTTTACCAGTAATGAAATCCTCGTGCCGGCCAATCCCGATGCCTTGAGCCTCATCGGCTTTACCCTCCTGGTGGAAAAACTCATGTTGTTTCACCGGCGTTCGGCCAGTTTCCGGGTCAGCGGAATGGGCACACCGGCTCAAATCAAGGGCATCATCTTCAATTCCATCAAGGCCAACGTCGACATCGAGGTGCCCAAGATGAGGATGCAGTTGCGGTTGAACCAGTTTCGCACCCAGAAACGAGTCTCCCCCAAAGCCAAAATTTATCAGGCCCAAATTCGTGACGCCACCGTCGTCCGCCGGGCCGTGACGCTCGGGTTGCCTGTCAACATGGTGGTCAAAGGATCGGACGACAGCGTGGTCTCTGATTACAATAAGCTCGCCGGCGAAATTGTGCGTCACGAAGATACTACGACATTTTGATTTTCCACCAAATATAATTTATATTCACCGGTAATGAGATTTCTACTGTATCTCAGAAATTAAAAAACATCCGGCAGCAACGAGGAAATTAAAATATGGAGCAATCAGGAAGAAAACATACAGCCGCGGAATGGGATGAAGCGCGGGCGGCCTTTCGCACCTCAATCATGGCCGACGTAAAATTATCCAGTTTGGCGGAAAACGTGGGCTGCCCCGCCTGGCCCATCAAAGCCGCTGAGGAAACTCCTACCAAATACATTGGCTTGACCTATGATGAGTTATTCATGATGCCCGAAATTGGGCCCCATCCCGACAGGGTGGACTTGCTCATTGAAATCATCAAGGAAACCATCGCTTTTGACGACCCCTTTGGAGATATGGTCGAGCAGGTCGAGGAATCCTCCCAGCGGGAAGACAATATTCTTAAAAACGTCAACAAGTTGAATATTCCCCTCGAATTTCCCATCGCCCTCACCGCCCTGACCGAGGACACCAAGAAATTCTGCGTCAAGGAAGAACTCAACAACATCAAGCAATTTGTGGATTTTTCACAGCACATGGCTGAAAATATTGTCGTCGGCGGGGATTTCCGAAGCTTCCTCAATTCCCTCGCCCATGTGGATGAGGATGGTATTGCCACCTACCTGCCCTTCCGCAAGGGTTCCACCGGCTTCCATATACCCGAGGCAATCAACCACATCGTCGGCGCTCTCCGGCCCAATCAGAAACTCGCTCTCGTCAAAAGGTTTAAAGGCCAATTAACAGCAGACGAGGCTTCGAGACTGCAAAATCTTTCCAGTGCGGACATGGCAAAATTGGAAGACCGCATCACCAGCCGCATCGGTGAATATTCCAATTGGTTCAAGGAAGAAAAGGACGAGCTGGCCGGTATGGTTGACAATGCCAGAGCACTGGAGCGGTATTTTATTGTTCTCAAAGACGAGCGAAATGAATTTCTCGCAATCAATTGCTTCTATCTCTACTTGGAGTCAACCGGCCTGGAAACACCGCTCTCAAAAAAGAAAAAAGGCGGCCTCTTCGGTGCTTTTTCCAAAATGTTCAAAAAATAACAGGATAGAACCCTCCTCCGCAAAATATTCGTTATGATCGGGTCGGAATTGCCGGTCTGAAAACCTCTTTTTGACCTCTCCTTTTTGCTCTTGAGAGGAAATTTTTCCTAACCTAATGCAAGATAAGAAAAAGTTCGGGCCGCCCTCTCGGCCAAAACCGAATCTCAGTCTCAAGATCAAGCTTGGCAGCGGACCACCCAGCGAATTTTCACAGCGATCCAAAAAGAAGATCGACTCCATCATTTCCAAAACAAAAGCCCCTTGGAGTGGAGCTCCAACCCTTACCGGCAATGATCTCGATGAACTGGAAAAATCGCTCTACGAATTACAGGCCGAACTCAACAACCGTGAAAAAGATCTCCGCCTTGCGGACTTGAAATTGACCGAGCGCGAGTACGGAGTCTCAGAGGCGGAAGCCCTTTTGCAAGCTAGGGAGCAATTGCTTGATGCCAGAGAGAAAGAGCCCGCGGGAGTTGTCGTTTCCAGGGAAACCCAGGAAGCCCTCGACCTTCTCAAAAAAGAACTCGATTCCCAGGAGGAACACCTGAGAGAGTCCAGGGAAATGCTCCATGAGCGCGAGGAATTTCTCGAACAGAGCGAAGACACCCTAATGGAAAAAGTCCAGCAGCAACAGGAAAAGGAAACCGAATTGGAGCAGCTCGCGGAAGAGCTGGAGCAACGGGCAAATAAGCTGGCGGAAAGAGAAAAACAACTACCGGTTGCTGATAGTTGAAATCCTTCCCTTCGGTTTTTGCCTTGCCCCGTAAAGTGACCGGATTGCCCTCTTCCGCGGAGGATAGTTTAGCTGGATTTATGGGCATTACGGGCCGTCCGGCGCGGCCAGGATAAAGTCTGGAATCTATTTCAAAGGAGCCCCTCCCCCTCCAGATAATCGCGCCCCTCCGCCCCGATGTGGAAACGCCGCACACCCTTGCTGATGATCTTGATCTCCTCCCGCACGAATTCTTTCTCCTCCAGGTACTGAAGTTCCTTTAGCGTCGTATTGTCGTCCACCCGGTGGCCCGCAAGGCGGACCCCGTGCCTCAGCGCGCTCAAGGGCAAACTCGCCGGAGCGGCTGCTTCCAATTGTAGTAGTATGGCATGCCGCAGCAATTCACGTTGTTCTTCCTTCATGATCTGATTTTTTCCTGTAGTCTTTCGGTTTTTGTCGTAAGTTCGGAAAGCCGTTGCCCCGCCATCTCGATCTGTGCAATCAAGGCGGCGATATGCTCGGCATTCTTCCGTATTAATTCATGGATGCCTGCCACCGAGCGCGAACGCCTCTGGTCCAGCGCATCCAGATCGGCCTTGGTGTCCCGTTGAAATTGGTCCAGTTGGCCCCTCAGCTTTTCAAGTTCCGCGATGGTCGCGTAAGTCAACTTCGGGTCCGGCTTCTCGGTATAAAACTCCTTTATCCGCAGCAGCAGAAAATACCCGCTCAATAGAGCCATTCCCACCAAAAAGGCGATTCCAACGATGTCGGCGTGATCCAGGTTCATGATATTGTTTTCTCCAAATTTGAAAATTGTCCAATTATTCTAAAATTATATGTTTGGCCCATAAATTGCCGCCCGCCCATCGACTCGAATGGTATATTCATAAGCATATCCTCTTCCTCTACGTCTTCCTCTCCCTCTTCCTCTTTCTCCCCATCCACCATCCAGCATCCTTCCTCCCGCATCCAGAATTCAGTATCCATCATCCTTCTCCTCAATTTGTCAGCGAACCCCCGAAATAAAGCCCCACGATCGCCGCCAGCAAATGCGTGTCCAGCGGCGTGATGACCAGACCGTGCATCTGCTCCCACACGATTCGTTCTCCCTCCGAGCCGAAAAACCAGAAACCCTTCGACATTTCCGCATACCCAAAGAAAACCGCCGTCTCTGGCATGAAGACCACCACTATTTTGGGAAAGGCGATGATGAAAAACACCGCCGTCAAGGCGATTGTCCGCCGCGTCCACTGGAATCCCCGGTTCTCATAATGCCGGGCCTGGCCGATGATGTCGGCCTTGGCATTGAGCGTTTGCAGCATATAAGTCCGCTCCTGCCGGCGCGCCTCATTGGCCTTCGACCAGATTTTCATTACTCCCCCCAAAAGGGAGGAGCCTAAAAGAGTAACAAGTTCCAGCGGTATTGGCATATCAAAAATCCTTCTTTCTTCATTTACCCAATTGTTTCCACACACTCAGTGGAGGCCAAATTTGAACAGATTTGATTCATAACTCTTTCAATATAAAATATTGTTCACCCTCCCATAAGAAGGCGGTTGAAACATTGGGGCTTATATAAACTGATGTTCACTAATTAATCGTTAAAAAAATGGAGCTAAAAATGGAAACGCTTCCCCTTCCATCATTAATCTCCCGCAAGAACCTTAAAATAACATAAAAATGAATCCCTGACAATGGTTACGTTGGCTGCGTTGGATGCGTTGGGTCAAAAAAACAAAAAAAGTGAAAAAAAACCTGAAAAATACACCCAAAACCCAAAAAAACCTGAAATCACACCAAAATGCCCCATTAACCCAAATGTTTCAAAATTTCGAGAAGTGATGATAAGCAAGGCGCAGTTCGATACCGAGTGAAACGACATCCTTCAAACCGGCGCGGGAGAGTAGTACCCTACGTAACCAAGCGGTTTTCGGGCTGCAATCGGCCTGTCACCATCCCTACTCGAGAGCTGACGGTGCAGAAAAGCGGTTCCAGCTCCTCATTCAGTCGATAATGTCGCCGAAACACTAAAAATACTCCGATCGTCGAGCCTTTGGAAGAATCTTCTGTCCGGCGTGTTGTCGCCGAAAGTCCATATCCACCCCGGGTTTCCTCCGAAAAGAAACTGCCAGCGGTAGGAAGTTTCATTAAAAAAAATCCATTCGCCAAGGCCGAGATCCCAAACAAAGACAACTTCCTCTGTGCTCCCAGAGTCGACAAACTGCCAACCGTGCTCGTCATGATAAATCCAGGGCCAGTAATCCACGTTATAATTTAGATACCAGGGTGAAACCTTCCATCCTGAAAATCCCAAAATGTCGGTTCCACCGAAAATATCCGGCTGCGAGGAAGAGAAGTAGGTTGTTAGTCTGGCCTGCAGGTTATCCAATGCCGCCTGTTCGACTGCCGTTAATACACCGGAAATCAAGTTGGTCGCTTCAGACAGATCCGAGGTGACGTTATAAAATTCCTGCGCTCCGCTATCGAAGTCGATGTATTTGTAGTCGCCCTCCATAATGCTACGCGCGATAGGCGTGTCGGTTTCTGTTTGCACCATGATATCGGCGGGGTTTCGGGTATAGGTCTCGCCGCGCAACACCGATGCAAACGAGCGTGAATCGAGAACTAGTTCCTTTGGCGCCAATTCTTCGGCGCTGGTGCCGAACAGTTCCAGAATGGTGGCATAAAGGTCGCATGAATGCAGGAGACCGTCGTAGGAAGTCCCCGCAAGTCCATCATTAATGGCAGCGCCAGTTATGATCATCGGCACTCGTATGCCTCCTTCATAGGCGGACCCTTTTCCATGGGTGTCAGGGATAGGCGGCTGAATCACACTACCTAGCGTCCCGTTGTCCCCCATAAAGATCACGGTTGTGGTCGTGAGGTCCACATTGCTGAGTAGGCGGGCCATTTCTGTATCCATGGCCTGCACCATTGCCTCGTAATGCCGACGGGAGCTATTCGACCCATCATCGGTGATAAAGGGAAAGTCATGCAGGTCGTTGGGCGGTCGATGATGTGGCGTATGCGGTGCGTTAAACGCCAGCCATAGAAACCATGAATCGTTGCCCTGTTGGTTGATCCATGCGATGCTATCGTTCACGTTGTCCGTTGTGGCATACACACTATGGTTGTTCATCGTGGTACCGTTGACAGTTTTCTGCCAACTGTAGTAATCCCCGATGCCGCCGCCCAATGATCCGGAAAAATGTGGCCAGCCCCCGATGGTATTTGGCGAGTCGGCATCCGAACCAAGATGCCACTTTCCAATGCTAGCCAGCCGGTTCGAAATGATGTCTGATTCAATTAACGCCTCTGGCAATGTAAATTCGTTGGACTTCAGTATATTTTGCTGCGGCGAAAGAACCCCCGTGCGGAAACCATACCTGCCCGTCATGATGGACGCGCGGGTGGGAGAGCAGGTGGGATAGGCATAGTAGCGCGTGAAAGTGATTCCTTGTGTCTGAATATTGTCGATGGTCGGAGTGGACGGAAAGGACGCGGTCGCATCGGTATTGAAGGCCGACAG
>JAJFLV010000060.1 GCA_021772535.1 Opitutales bacterium
CTATGGTGGATCGAGCCGGTTGTTCATCAATAACGGGGATGACACCTTTACCGATATGACCGAACAGTCGGGCCTCACATATAAGCACAATACCTTCCAGTCGGCATTCATCGATATTGATCGCGACGGGAATGAGGATCTGGTAGTTGCCCATGATACGGGACATGTTATGACCTGGCGCAATATGGGGAATATGAGGTTCGAGCGCACTCACAATCCCAATACGGATGTTTACAGCTACCCGATGGGGATAGGCATAACCGATTTAGGGAATGACGGACTGGCCGATTTCTTTTTTTCGAATGTGGGATCGACACCGCCCAATTTCATGATCCGGGGCGACCTGACCGATGAACAGGTGAGCAACTGGAAGTGGATTCTTTTCCGCAACAAGGGCGGTTTTCAATTCGATGATGTCGCTGAGGAAGCAAAGATCGCCGATTATGAATTTTCCTGGGGCGGCGTTTTTGACGATCTCAATCTCGACGGCATGGAAGACCTGATTGTGTCAGAGAACTATATTGGCCTGCCGCCGCACAAGGTGCCATTCCTGCGCCTGAATTGCCGTCTCTTGCTGCAAACGCCGAAAGGTGAATTTGCACCCTCGGGAAAAGATGCCGGGGTCACTAACCGCGCCTATTCTATTTCCCCCTTGACGGCAGATTTCAACGGAGACGGCCGACCCGACATCGTGCATGCGAATCTGAATGGTAATTCCAAGCTGTTTCTGAGCAAGACCGGCCAGGGGGGCTATTTGAAGGTGGTCTTGCCGGCCAACATCGGTTCGATTGCAGCGACGGTCACCGCCAAGCTGTCGGACGGACGGACACTGAGCCGCCCTTATGTTTCCGGCGAAGGGCTGTGCTCGGACAGCTCGCGGACAATAATTTTCGGTCTGAGCGAAGCATCGGTGACGGAAGTCAGGGTGGCCTATATTGATGGCCTCAGTGAGGCGAAAAAAGGAACATTCCGCGATCAGCTCCTGAAATTCTGATGCGGAAACTCGGTTGTCGCCTGGCCATTGTCATTTTGGCAATTCTGGGATTTTTGGCTGTTGGCCAAATTTCCCATTCCCACTGGACGGGCGAGCAGGCGTGTCCGTTGATCGGCCCGGTGCCGGCCTGCTACGTAATTTTTGTCGGCTATGGGCTGATAGTCTTGTCGATGCTGCCGCGCCTATGGCGGCCTCTCCTGGTTTTCCTTGTCGGCTGGGTTCCAGTCATCACGCTGGCATTGCTCGGCGTAGTCGGTGAATTGGCGGGTTTTGCACATTGCCCGCAAACCGAAAGCGGTATTCCAAAATGCTATCTATCGGCAATCCTGGCCATGATTATCGGGGTTCTCGCCTGGTTTGTATTTCGAAGCCGTACGTCGTCGTCCCGGATTCAAGATTCAGGAAGCAGGACGTGATAATATAGAATTACCGCAAAGAGACGCAAATTATTCGAAGCTTGTTGGTTGCTGATATATGCAGATAATTTCTATCGTTTGGCTGAACTGGAAATCATTTTAATGGCATGAAACTATCTGTGGTAAAAGAGAAGATATCTTTTGAGGAGTTTGAAAAACTGGATATTCGGGTTGGAACCATTGCATCGGTGGAGGAGGTTGCGGATTCGAATAAGCTAATGAAGCTTTCGGTCGATTTTGGGGATCACTGCCGTTCTATCCTTGCGGGGATTAAGCAGGAGCGGACAAATCCGTGCGAAATCGAGGGGAACCAAGCGCTTTTTGTGCTGAATCTGCCAGTAAAGAAAATGGCGGGAGAAATATCTGAGGGCATGCTTTTCGATATTGTGTTTTCCGATGGAATCAATCCGTCTCTGGCAATCCCGGAGAGGCCAGTACCAAATGGTACGAGGGCCGGATAATATGCGTCGAAAGGTGTCAACGATGAGTTCTGAAGTTCGGCAGGAAACAACATGAAAAAGATATACTTACTGTTACTGACATTCTTTGTTCTGTTGAGTGCCGGATGTCGTACGATCGGGGAAAAAACAGCAGAACCTCTCGATGTTGATGTCATGAGTTTCAACATTCGATATGGTACTGCTAGCGATGGTGAGAACCATTGGAATAACCGGAAGGAATTGGTCCGTGAAGTCATCCGGGATTATTTACCGGATGTTTTGGGATTGCAGGAGGCGCTCCGTTTCCAGATTGATGAAATCAGGAAGAATCTCCCGGAATATGACGAGACAGGTGTGGGGCGTGACGGTGGAACCAAAGGGGAGTATTCAGCAATTCTCTATCGAATCGATCGATTTGATGTGGATGAGTCTGGAACGTTCTGGCTTTCAGATACACCTGAGGTTCCGTCAACGAATTGGGGCAACAGCATCCGCCGTATTTGTACCTGGACCCGGCTTTTGGACAAGCAGTCAGGGTCGGCCTTTTATTTTTACAATACTCACCTGGATCACAAGTCCCAACCCTCAAGGGAAAAGAGTGTTCGGCTTATAGTGGAATTCATTCAGAAACGAACTCATCAGGATCCGTTTGTATTGACCGGAGATTTTAATGCCGGAGAAAACAATGCTGCCATTAAATATCTAAAAGGGGAGGGAAATGTCGTAGATACTTTTCGAATTCTTCATCCTGAGGCGAAAGAGGTCGGGACTTTCAATGGTTTTCGAGGACTCTCGGATGGTCCAAAGATAGACTATATATTTGTTAACCCGAGCACCTCCAGTACGTTACATGCTTCCATCGTTCGGACTGAGCAGGAAGGCCGAAACCCTTCCGACCATTTTCCCGTGACTGCCAAGATTCGATTTTAGGAAAATCGGAAAACGAATTGAGAAAGCAGAATTGAAGCGCCAATCGGTTCTCTGGAGAGTGGCGGAAGAAGTCGGTCTCGCGTCCGCAGGGATTGGTTCGGCTATAAAGACTGAGAAAAAGACTGTGAGTTTGTTGTTTTTCGCAGGATTACGAAAATTCTTGAAAATATCGGTTTCAGGGTTATTGTCCTACATAACTGTTGCGGCGTTTTTGCCGTATACATAAATTTTTAGTTCGACTTCAGGGTCGTGAAATGAGGCGGCTTCCCAAGCATACACTCACCGCAATCGGATGGCTCTTTGCTGGTATTTTTGCCTGTTGGGCAGGGGTTTTGAGTCTCTCAGACAAAACACCTGAGACACCTCCGGCTCAACTACGGACACCTGAAAAGAAAGAATCGGGAGTCCATTCAACATCTGTATCAATTGGGGAGGCGCCAGAGGATCTTTCCCAGGACGAGCAACTCGATCGAACCGCGACTCGTGATGAATTGCTGGCAATTCTCTCGGTAGACGAAGGAGCGGAAAGACAATACCGGTTTTATCAGATATTAGAAAATCTGCAACCCGGTGATTTTGAGGGATTTTATTCCAAGTTACAGAGCTTGCCGAACAGCAGGCGCAAAGACCGGATGCTCGGAACATTCTTCGAGAAATGGGCAGAGATTGACGCTCCTGCGGCTATGGACTCTGCCACGGCGGAAAAGGGCGCCATACGCAAGCATCTCATGAGCGATGTGGCTACAGGATGGGCCAAGAATGATCCCCGAGGCGCCTGGGAGTGGATAATGACCATGAGTAATCAGGGGGAAGTTTGGGACATTCGAACGTCGAATGTAATTACAGAAATTTCGAAGACGAATCCTGGCCTGGCAATGGAACTTGTGCCTGATATAACGAACGCATGGCGGCGGGGATATCATTACCGCATGATCGCGGAACAGATCGGACTCAAAGGAGGTTTCGGCGATGCCGCGAAATATGTTTCGACCATGCCCGAAGGAGAAAACAAGAAGAGCTTTACGGCCGAGCTATGGAAGGAATGGGGGACTATTGATTCGACCGGTGCGATTGAGTCGTTGCAAACACTCTCAAATAAAGAACAGAAAGATACTGCTCTCATCAGCCTGATGAAGGGCTGGGCGGAACAAGAACCCACTCTGGCCACGAATTACGTGTTAGATGAATTGGCCGGGGAAATTCAAGATAAAGCGCTTCAAGCGGTATTAACGCAATGGACAAAAAATGGAGGAGTCAATGACGTTGCCGCTCTCTTGAATGAACTTCCGGCAAACGCCGAAACCGATAAAATTGCTTCATCGATCATCGAGAACATGGCTCAAGTTGACATAGAAGCAGCGATCAAGTGGGTCGATACAATAGAGAACGAGGCACTCAGGGAAAAGAGCAGACTCTCAGCAATGTGGTTCTGGGGTTCTCAGGACTTCGAGTCTGCCAATAATTACGTTGGATCGATGGAGACCGGCCGGGAGAAGGACATGAGCCTTCAGCGGTTAGTCTGGTCCCAAAGTTCACCGACCAACATATCGGATAGCGTTTTCCCATTAATCGACAATATTTCGGACGCCAGCCTTCGTGAACAATCACTTCGTGGAATCATAAATTTTGCGACACACGATTTTTATGGATCCAATACTATTGATAAACAAAAGCTGGCACAAGGTATTCGCGACCTTCAGAACGTGTC
>JAJFLV010000007.1 GCA_021772535.1 Opitutales bacterium
TTTCTTCCAGACATTGAGATATTTGCCATGGCTTTTAACCGGCTCGCCGGTCTCTGGTTTCGAGGTAACGGTATATTTCCCCCAGGTATAGCCGAGATCGCTGGATTTGGCCGCTTCGCCATCCTGCGGCTCCCATGCCAGAACATATTGTTCCTGGCCGGGTTTCATCCCTTCATAAATGGCGTTGCGCCCATGCACCGGATGAGAACCGGCGCCTAATTCCAAAGCTTCCTCCGCCAGGTAAATCCTGAACGCCTCGGCGGCTCCCGCTTCCACCGATTTCTGAGAGAAATCCCGGTCCGTTTGCAAAAGAATCGCCCTTTCCTCTGCCAGGTTCGGTTTTTCAACTCGGCAGCCGGTCACGCAGAACAAGACGGTTAAACCGGCAACTAATGTAATAAGGGTTAGTAGAAAATGGAGTTTTTCAGTGAGTTTCATCATCCTGCAGTGGTTGAAAATTTTGTGGGCAGGCAGGCATCAAATCCAATCCTGGTGGTCCACCGTCAAATCCGATTTCACCTTTCCAGTGTGTGCGGTGGACTTGGGTTCGAATAAAACAATATGGGTTTCCTCTTCGGCTTCAGGCAAGTGTTCCTTCCCTCTGGGCACGATGTAAAATTCACCTTCTTTCAGTCGAGTTTGACCATCCCGAAAGTGAAGCGTCAGAGCGCCTTTGACGACCAGAAATAATTCATCCTCATCCTCATGGCTATGCCAAACCATTTTTCCTTTAACCTTGGCCAGTTTGACGTATTGACCATTCAACTCGCCAACGATTTTCGGCGTCCATCTCTCATCAAAGAGCGCGAACTTCTCTGCCAAATTCACTTTTGTCATGTTAATGCCTTTGTTTTACCCAATTGTTTCAAAATTTCGAGAAGTGATGAATAGCAAAACGCAGACTGGAAACCTGCCAGGGAGCGTAGTACCTTACGTAACCAAGCGGTTTCTGGTTTGGAACGCCGCTATTCGTGCTTGCCGATATTAGGCTTCTTAATGGCATGTTTGTAACCTTATGGGGGATTTCCTATATATTCGCTAACTCAGAAGAAACAAAAAATGGCTCACAATCCTGATAAGAAAGAGAAAATTAGAAAAAAAGACATTGATACTTCCGAGCTTGAAAAATATCCGAAGGAAATTCTTAGAGTAGCGTTAAGTATCATGAAAGAGCAGGATATCGACAAATCGAAAGATATTTAACCAAATGGTACATCAATCGGATCCCAAACCCGTGATGGGCAGACCTTTCACGAGTTCGCCGGTGCGATCCGCTTTGGCCAGGGCTCGTTGCTTGGCCTGACCAACGGCGATATCCTGGCTACTCATTGGTGCGTGGAGGAGGGCCAGGGAAAAATCCTGACCCACCGGTTGCGAGTCACCGTCTGATCGGTGCGATCCAAGCTTTTTGTCCCGGTTTCCACGAAAGCGCAGGGCATACAGATCTGTGTCCTTCAGGTGGAAGCGAAGTCGTACCGGTTTGCCGGTTAGTGAACTCACCTCCCGGCCACTGCGCCATCGAACTGGATATTCGATTGCATCGCCGAAAATCTCAGGACAGTCAGCGAGAGAAAAACCTTTGATGGGCGTGCCTTGGCTGTTCTGAATCTCCACCCGGATGCCGCCGGCCGCGGAAGTCGAATAGTTGATCGTCATTATGCCGCCTTCGAAGATGAGGGGTTTGGTGGTGAATTCGCCGCCTTGCAAAGGTGCGTAAACCGAGACGAAGCCGTCGATGCGCAGTGTGTAGCGCCGCAGTCTCGAGCTGTTGCCCGTAAAGTAACTTTCAGTGGCATAGAGGGATAGTTCCGGCGGCGAATCGTCATCCGCGGATTCCGTCTCCACGACATGCCAGGCCACATAATTATCCCCGTAGGCCCAGTTGTGCTGGGTGCGCAAGCCCGGGCGGAGGAAGGCCTCGTCCCAACGGTGGAAGGTTAAACCATCACGGCTGGACATGAAGAGGGCGTCGGTCACGGCGGTCCCGTAACGGCTGTTTGTCTGGGCGCGTTGCCGGCGGAGCTCGAGTGAAGGGAGGGCAATGGTGGCATCGGTCCAGCCGCGATCCACGTACCTGGCCGGAAACCCCATCAAGAGGTGCTCGGCGCGGTAGTACGGTTTTATCTGGTTGGTATAAAGCTGCTCCATGGGTGCGCCTGGAAATCGCAGCCATTCTCGCTCCGACCAGTGAATGAAGTCATCGGATGTGGCCGTCATGATGCCCCGGCGTCCTTCATGGAAATCGCGAATGTAAACGCGATATTTGCCAATGTTGGGGTCCCAGAACGCGATATTCTGCGTGTCGAATGGGTGCCCCGTCATGACCGGCCGGTTTTGGTTATAGAGGATCCAGTGAATGCCGTCGGGGGACTTGAAAGCGTAGAGGCCGGCGGGGTTTGCGCCAAGACCCACGGCTTTATACTCTTCTCCCGGCATCACCTGCGGATTGGCATCCTTGAAAACAGAAAAGTCGTGACAGCCACTCCCGTTGATGGTGGCAAGGATGATATTGTTTTCCTTGGAACCTTCGTACTCGACTAGGCCGAGTTTCGGTTTGACCCAGTGGATGCCGTCCTGGCTTTGCGCATAGGCGATGAAGAGGGGATGCCCCTGGCCACCATCGGGCGGAATATGCCAGGCATGATAATACATGCGGTAATCGTTGCCGTCCTGCAATACGGTATGGTAACCGCACGCGCTCCCCTCCCAGGGTTGGTCGTGGACCATGGCGATCTCGCGACGCACCGGGTGATGGAGACGCAGTGCAGCCCCCCCTTTCATTTCTGCAATCAAGTGCTTGTCGAGGAAAAGTTCCCGGTTTTGACCGATGTCGATGAGATCATTTCCGGCCTGGACATTCGTTGCTGCAAGCAACGTTAAAAGCGAAAAAAGGGAGACCGCCCTTTCCGTAAAGACCATATGCTTCATACTCACAGTTTCAACAGTTCGGGAGTGTTCGCTTCCATCCATACTCGAAGTTCATGCACGTCCTGGTTAGTGACGCTGAGGTAGGGTCCACGCGAACGCGCGCTCATTGTCAGGAACCCCGAGGTAACACCCATCAACCGGTCGTAGGCGGTATCCGTGTAGCCTTTTTCTGTAAAGGGTTTCAGTCCTTCCCGGACGAGCCGATCCATCATGTCCGTCCACGGTTTCAGTTCGACCCACTTTTGACGCCGCAACAGATCGAACATGTGAAGCACGATGCGCGGATTCATGTATACTAAAGCGCTGGCGGCTCCAATGAGGCCATGCGGACCCAGGCGGCTCCAGTCATTCTCAGAGGACCAAACATTGAGGAATTCACTGAGCTGCCGGCATCCCTCCGGCGTCGAACCCACCGTGCCCGCATTTGCCTTCACCGCGACATAGCACCCGGTGGCTTCAAAGACGGCGCGATGCTGGTCCACGGTAAGCGCTTTTTTCGCGCGCATCGTTTCGTAGATCGACAATGCCAGGCCCGGGCATACGTCGGTCACGTCCCGGAGAAAGGGAACGACCTGACGGTTGTCCAACTCCATCCAGAATGGCAATGCCACCTGCACGGCGTCCGCCCCTGCCTTTGCCGCATAGGCCGCTCGGCGTTGGGCGCCCAAAGTGTAGGTGGAGGTGACGCCGATCATAACGGAAGTCCCGTGCTTCCGGCACTCCTCCACGGTCGCCTTGGCAACCGCCTTCCACTCGTCGAACTCCATGGCGTAGAACTCACCAGTTGTTCCTGCCGTGTAGACACCCGGGACACCTGCCTTGCAGATCCGCTCGACATCCGCGCGATAGACCTGTTCATCGAACATCAAATTCTCGTCCCAGGCAACCGGTAGGCCGGCCCACGCCCCAATCATCTCATTACGGGATAGCATTTGTTTTATATTTCTCGACGCTTGTGGTCAACGGCTCAAGGGAAGTGATCGGACACCATCTTTGCTACTACCTTAAACTCCTATTTGCCGGGCAGCATTACGAGTAGTCATGCCCTCAGCAATATGGACTTCCGCCTCTCTTAGCTTTAAGATAATCTGTTCCGGAGTGTTATTCTTACGTGGCATGTTTGCCTCCTATTTTTTTGGTCCAAGTCTAACATTATAACCGGACCAGTTTTCGGGGACAAGGTCAGGATAAAATAAATGAATCTGAACGTGAGACTTAATTAATGGTCATTTTTATGCCGAATAATCTGGGCACGGTCAATTCTCCTTCAACGGATGGGTGTGAGAAGTCTCCATTACTCGTCGAAGGCCAGAAGCACGTTACGCGCTGCCCAGTGCTCGAGCGCGGAGTAGTGCATGATCTTCTGCCCGCTCTTTACCTCGGGATCGAGGGGTGTCGGCTCCTCAACGACAAAGTCGACCCAATCCGGAGCGTTGAAGGCGATATAGGCGAGGCGGATCGTCTTCGACCACTCCTCCGCCGGGACCGACAGATCCGGAAGCAGCACAGGCCCCGTATCAACCTGCCAGATGATCTTGTCGCGTTCCCAGTTGATGGTTTTGACCGGGTATTCGATGACGGCCGTCCGACCGCTCTTGGCATCGCGAATCTCGGTTTGACCGACGATGGTCTTTCCGGTTTCCATGGCCTCAAATACCTCCCTCGGCCCATTGAGTACGCGACCCTGGAACTTACGCAATTGCGGCGCGGCGCCGTCCCAGGCCTTCTCGATCGGCTTGATTTCGCGATAGCCTGGCGTCACGCGCGAATGGCGTCGAAAAATGATGCACTCGCTCGCGCTGAAGACCGGAAGGAAGTCATAATTATCCTCCAAGAAAAGGTCGCGCCCCGAAAAAGTTCTTTCGCTCTTACAGGAGCCCGCCTGAAGGTACTCGACGGTCTTACCGCTTGCCGGATCGCTGATAAGCAGCCGCGACTCGACCCAGAAGCGCGGCGAATTCCAGCTCGCCTTGGTGTTGATGAAGGAACGGCCGTAGTCCAGACACTCGGCCAACAGCGCGCGCGGAGGCGCCAGTAGCGGAGCATCGCCCGCCAGTGCGTCTTTCCGGATCGCCACCAGCTTGAGGCGGTTGAGGCCCCCCACGCGGTGATCGCCCGCGCAGTAGGACAGGAACGCACGATCCTCGTGGAAAGTAATCGAGGTGTAGCAGTAGTGACCGAGGTAGTTGCGTTCGATGACCCGCGACGGTCCCCAGGTCACGCCGTCGTCCTTGCTGATCGCTACGGTAAGCGGTGTGCGATGGCGGTAGGGATAAAGACCGGAGTGGTCGTTCCAGACGCAAATGAGATCGCCGGAACCGGGCATGCGCTCGATCGTGGCCGGACTCAACGGCGACTCCAGGCTGGACGGACGTGGCGTCGTCCAGGTCTCACCGTCGTCGGCGGAGTGGCAGACGTACTGACTGCCCGCGGAGGTGCGCATATACATGAGAAGGCGACCGTCGCTCAGCTCGACAACGCCGGGCTCCTGCGCCGTGACACGCTCTCCGTTCGGCTCGAAAACCTTGAACGAGTCCTGGCTGCGGCGCCAGGTTTTCCCCTCGTCGTCGGAGAGGTAGCACAGGATAATGCCTTGGTAGCCTGGATCCGGTGTCTCGGGAGTGCTGTGAAGGGCCAGCGGGAGGACGATGCGGCCGTTTTGAAGTTGCCGTGCGCGTGCATTGTTCAGGACATAGTAGCCTATCTCGTCCGTGATGCACGCCGTGGGATCGCTCCAGGTCACCGCCTCGTCGGTCGAGATACGCATCATCGGGCGACAGTCGGTCAACGACTCCTTGCGAAGATAGAACATAGCGATGGCGCCACTCTGCAGACGGTTCAGAGAAACCGACATAACGTTGCGTCCGGCGTCATTGGGAACCACGATCTTATCGTCACTCCAGGTTCTTCCGCCGTCGCTCGATCTACGCATGGCAAGGTCAGCGCCGGAGTGATCTCCAGTGCCCCCGGTAAAACGTGTGTAGATCAGGCAGAGGCTACCGTCCTTGAGCGGGACGATGTCACCCTCCGAGTTACGGGGCTGCGTTTCGCTGGGTTCAATGACCAGAAGTGTTTCCATTTGAGCCACTGTTATGGCTTGTGCGGAAAACCAACACACTGTAAAAATAGCCAACCCATAGCGCTGCAATGGTCTCATATCCGGGCTTAATCAGTGGTCTCAAGGGGTTTTTTGGGAAAGACGAGGCTCATCAACCAGGAGACAACAAAGCTGATTGAAAAGGATCCCGGAAGGACCCAGATAAACCCGATCGGGGTTTCCATGTCAAACAGTTCCTTGCTGAAGGCGACGAATATACCGGTTGCCAAACCGGCGAAAAATCCGGCCAGGGCGGCCCTTGGATCGGCCCGGGGAAAAAGAATGCCGACAAAAAAGAGAACTGCCAGTGGGGCGACAAAGAGGTGGTTGGCGCGTAGCGCTAGGCTAACCTGATCAGGACGTAGGCGAAACGAATGCAAAAAATCGATGAACGAGTCGGGGAAATACCCCTTCGCTTTCAGCCAGTTTTGCTCCGAGGAGGTAAGCGAAAGGTCGCCTAGAGCCTCAATTTCGGAACGAAGAGCCAATTCGAACTCAGGATTGAACCGGTCCGAGGGCCTGCGGTTGATGAATTGATAGGTTACGTGTGTGGTCGGATACTGCTTCCAGCCGAGATTTCCCATATGAACATTCATAATCGTTGAAAATAGCGACATTTAATTATTTCGACCCAATTTTCTACTTTCATTGTGATTTTTCAATCCTTTTCATGGTTGTTTGATGATCAAATCGGCAGGATTTAACAATTATTGCTGATTGTTACTTTGCTCGGTAAAATCAGGGAAGGGTCTTTCCTTCTGTTGGTGGTTTCCACAGCACTGGTTCCTTTGGTATCGAAAAATCCTCTCTTTCACCCCGTATCGGGTGCCAGTCGCAATCGCTCTACTCGCTTCAGCATGGTTCGAAACATTTCTCTTGGGATGGCCACCTCAGCCATCTGGAAGGTGATATACTTGGCATGGTGGACCACCTTTGCTCCGATTTTGATGAGTTTCTCCCGTAGAGAGCTCAGCATCCAGTGTTTCACCTTTGGGGGAAGGATCAACCGGCGCATGAAGTTGCCCAGATTGTAGGCTAAGCCGAAGAGCTGAAGCCGAACGGCGTTGTCCTCAAAGTCATGGCAGGACAAGCGGGTCCAGTGGATGGCGTGTTTTCCCTCTTTGATCCACTGCTCTGCGGTGCCCCGGTGGTTGTAAAATTTCACTACCTTCCTGGGTAGCCAGTTCAGATTCGTCACGATGAAACCGACCCGGGGAAATCTAAAGGAAATCTAAAGGGGTCAAGTCTTTATTCTTGTGTTTTAAATTAAATTATTTTCAATAGGAAAGGGGAATTTTGAAGGGGTCATGCCGCGATTATATGGACCCGCTTTTGGAGTAAGTAAGGATCAGGACTCAAAGCAAAGTTCAAAAAATAAATATTGCGTCTTTTGTGCCTTGTTGCGGCCATCCCTGAATTCTGACTCCTGATTTCTCCTTCAACCATCCAGCATCCAGTATCACCTCTACCCTGAGCCTGTCGAAGGGCAACCAGCATCATCCACCCCATTGTTTCAAAAATTCGAGAAGTGATGAAAAGCAAGGCGCAGGCCGTAAACCGGCGCGGGAGCGTAGTACCCTACATAACCAAGCGGTTGGAGGATGTCGTTCCACTCTGTACCGGGCTGCAACACCCCTATTCGCGCTTGTCGGATTTAGGCTTCTTAGAGGGCGTCTTATAAGTGGTTATGTGCGATGATGCGTGGCGGAATCGAAGCAGCGCAAGGCCGTTTCGCGCGTAGCGGGCTCAAGCCCGTGAGCGCGAAACCAACGCGGCGACCTTCGATCCCCGCCCGCATCCCATTGGGACAGAGTGTTTTGAGGCATCAGCGGCGTTGCATCAACCGAGT
>JAJFLV010000061.1 GCA_021772535.1 Opitutales bacterium
TCTTTGTCAAAGAGGGATTAGCGGAATATGTCGGGTTAGCATTCCCAACGCTTGATGTGGTCGGCTGCCCGTCGCTTCTCCTAGGCCGTCCCCGCAAGAGGTGCCGCCTGGCGGCAAGACCGGAGCGAAGGAGTTGAAAAAGTAGCTGGTTGCCGCTTTCATCCAAGTTTTCTACGACACAAATAAAAGCCATGACAACCAGCTCTCTCTACCATACCCAAGGCATCCGCGGATTCAAGTACCAAAAAACCGAACGCAAGAACGGCACCGAGTATTATTACCTGCATTCGACCGCAGCCCATCTTACCTGTCCTTGCTGCGGCTCAGCGCAAACCTCCCTTGTGAAAACCGGCAAGACACGCAACATTCGCGCTCTGCACATAGGTTTAAAAAAACGATTTTGCGGGTGATGATCCGGCGCATTCTGTGTCGGCAGTGCGGAGCCTCAACTCAGGAACCGATTACGTTTTGCGCAGGGCCTTACCTTGGTTATACCAAGTGGCTCGCCTACTATGTGCTGGCCTTGCGCAAGGAGATGTCGATCACTGCGGTGGCCGACTTGACCGGTCTGCATTGGGACAGCGTAAAGAACATCGAGAAGACCTATCTGAGCAAAAAATACCAGAAGGTGTCTCTGGGCGAGGTTCAATATATGGGGATCGATGAAGTCTATTTAGGCATCAAGCTCATGAACGAACGTATGGACGGCCTGCGCCGAAGCACCATGAACAAGCTCGCCGATGAGCAGAAGAAAGAGCTCAAGGGCAAACGATTCCTTTTGCTCCGCAATCAGGAAAGCCTCAGCGCTGAAGCGGCCCAGGAACTTAAAAAGCTCCGCTTCGAGTTTGAAGAGCTCGGCACCGCTTCTATGATGAAAGAATACCTGCGCAATATCTACAAAATGGCTGACTGTTGCCAGACCGCCCGAACGGCTTTCACCCTGTGGTGCGAAAAAGCTGAAGTCTCCGGCATCCATTGCCTCAAGCAAATGGCCAAAACCATCCGCAAACGTATCGAAGGACTCCTGGCTTTCTGGAAGCACAAAGGCCTCACCAATGCCAGTCAGGAAGGCTTTAACAACAAAATCGGATGGCTCACAAGATAGGCTTACGGATACCGCGACCAAGTATATCTGCACCTCAAAATCTACGACCTGCCAAACCTCTCCACACGAAAGGAGCTATGAAAACGCAATTCCGTGAAGAACCGCTATCCGTGGTAAAAAAACGAACAGGGAAATATATTCGCATCCATTCGCGGTTTGATGAAGCGGTGGGCTCCTAATCTTCGGCCTGGAGTTCGAAATTCTCAAATTCGGGTTGCCCGGCCTTGGCATTTTTGCCGGTCTTGAGTTTTTCGATTTTTAATTCCGCTTCCTCGAGGCGTTGCTGGCAAAGGCGTAAAAGTTTGTTGCCCTCTTCAAATTTGGTCACCAGGTCGGCCAACGGAATATCCCCGCTTTCCATCGATTCAAGGATGGCCTCGAGTTTTTCCAGCGCCTCCTCGAAAGCTATTGCTTGTTTTTTGCCTGTTGAGCCGGACATAATAATATTGAATGTTCTCTCGAATGGGCTAGTTGTCTAGCCAAAATTCGACCGTGGAATTACTGGAAACACGTTATGCATCCAATCATATACGCCTTTATTATTCTTCTGGGAGTCAAAACCGCCTTTGAAATCTGGCTGGAATGGCTTAACCGCCGCCATGTCCAGGAAGCTTCCGGTTCGGTTCCGGAGCCGTTCCAGGATTTCATCGACCCTGAAACTTACTGCAAAACCATCGAATATACTTTGGCCAAAAGCCGCTTCGGTTTACTGGAGACTTTTTTCGATGTCGCCTTGCTCCTCATCATAATATTGAGCGGATTTCTCCCCTGGTTGTATGGAGGATTGATCGATTTCCTTGGGAACAGTCTTTGGGCTCAGGGTCTTTCCTTACTGGCAATCAGCATCATCCTGTCTCTGCCCGCATTGCCGTTGGAATGGTGGCAGCAATTTCGCCTGGAAGAACGTTTCGGCTTTAACAAGAGCACTTTGCGGCTTTGGGTCACTGACAAACTCAAGGGATTGATCCTTGGTTTGGTGATCGGATTTCCGGTTTTATGCGTTCTTCTCTGGTTGGTCGGGCTGCCCGTCTGGTGGTTGTGGGCTTTTGCCGTGGTATTCGCCTTTCAATTGGTCATGATCGTCGTTTATCCGATGTTTATCATGCCCCTCTTTAACAAGTTCGAGCCTTTGCCCGAGGGAGGTTTGCGGAACAGACTGATGAGTCTTGCTAAAAAAACCGGATTCAAGGCCAAAGCCATCCTGGTCATGGACGGGAGCAAGCGATCCGGCCACTCCAATGCGTTTTTTACCGGGTTCGGCAATTTTCGGCGCATTGTGTTGTTCGATACGCTGATGGAGCAACTCGAAGAGGATGAACTGGAGGCCGTGCTGGCTCACGAAATCGGACACTACAAGTTGGGGCATGTCTCCCGCATGCTGGCGGTTTCGGGCCTGGCAACTTTGATCGGCTTTCGTGTTTTGGCCGCCTTGACTGAAAGCGACTGGTTTTATAAAGGTTTTGGGTTTACCACGGAACAGGGTCTGGCTCCCGCTTTGCTCCTGTTCGGGTTGCTCAGCGGACTGGTTACCTTCTGGCTCCATCCGGCCATAAATTTCTGGTCCCGCAAACATGAATACGAGGCGGATGCCTTTGCCCGCGATGCGGTAAACTCCGGCCAACCCATGGTTCGTTCCCTTCGCAAACTGCATGAAAAGAATCTCAGCAACCTGACCCCGCATCCAGCCTACAGCGCTTTTTATTACTCTCATCCCACCCTCCTGGAACGTGAAGCAGCCATTGTTTCAACAGGAAGCGGTTGAAGGTTAATCCAATATCCGCCAAAGCCGAACCGACATATTTTGCCCCTGCCTCCCGATGCTCTCCGACCGGCATTTCGTCATCGCCAAATACTTTTTTCTGGAAATTGCAGTCCTTTCCCTCGCGTGTTTTTCATTGGCTCTGGAAGTCGAGGGTAAGCGGGTTCGAGTGGCCACTCTGAATCTCGATAACTATGTCATTACCGACCGGAGGGTGGAAGCGCGCTATCGGCCTGATTACCCAAAACCGGAAACCCAAAAATCGGCTTTGAGAGCGGTCGTGCTGGAGGTGAATGCCGACATCCTGGCTCTCCAGGAGATGGGCCCGGAGCCATTTGTGCTGGAATTTCAGCGGGATTTGCGGCGGGAGGGCCTCGATTATCCATACACCGTGTTGATGGAAGGCAACGATCCGGACCGGCATACGGCGGTGCTGTCCAAGATTCCTTTTCTGGAGGTTCTTCGCCACAAAGAACTCGATTTCAAATACTTCGATGGCCGCGAGGTTGTTAAAAGAGGATTGCTGGAGGTAATTTTTGAAATGGGCGATGTGAGATGGTCTCTCTTTAACCTGCATCTGAAAAGCCGCCTGGAGACCCGGCCCGATGACCCGGAATCAAACTTGCGCCGCCGTGGGGAGGCGCTCGCAGTGCGGGAGTTCATCCGCAAGAAATATCCTCCCGTAGGTGGACATCATTATCTTATTGTCGGGGATTTAAACGGTTCGCGCAATTCTCCTCCCGTAAGATTGCTTCTGCAAAGGGGAGAAACCATCCTGGCACACGAGGTTCCGGCGGAGGATTCTCGCGGGGAAGTCTGGACTTATTTTTATGCCCGGGAGGAGGAATATTCTCGTGTTGACTATATTCTCGCCTCCCCGGCCTTGTTTCCCCTGGTAATCGAAGGGAAGGGCATCGTGGTCGATTCACCCAAGATGCAATCGGCATCTGACCACCGGATGGTCTATGCGGATCTACGATTTTGAGATATGTTCTAAATATAAATTGATCAGAAAACCGTGATGGGCACCTCTACCGTTTCGAAACCGGGTGCATCCACATAGAGTGTGCCCCGGCCTGGATTCCCTGCCTCGAGGGGAATATTAACCGATCGGGCCCCCTCGGGAATTATCACCTCGGGCATGATGACACTGTCGGGAATGTCGGTTGTCAGATCGAGGTAGAGTCCACCCGGAGGAGCGTTGAACCCAATAGTAAACAGCATCATGGTGCGTTCCCCGCTGTTGATGGCGGAATTCTCTAAAAAAGCGTTGATGCTGGCCGAATCGATGCGGAACAATCCAATGGGGATATCCCCCTGGCCGGTCCGCAGGGAAACATGGTAATCCTTTCCAGCCGGCATCGAAGGGACGATAAAACTCAGGGCATTGGAAGAGGCGTATTCGGTAGGCACCTCCTGGTCTCCAAACAGAATGACATCCAGATTGGAAAACCCACGGCCGACCACCGCAACATTGGAACCGACAGGAGCACGGTCGCTCTCCAACTGGATGACATAGCGATTAACGAGCTGCGCTTTGGAAATATCGGTGAATTTCTTGAATTTGCTCGGAGAGGAATCGGTATAGTAGGTGTATTCCAGAATATAGTAATAACCGACCTCGCTCAAGTTCCGCGGCATTTTGTAATCGTAGTCATAGATGCTGTTGCCAATATCGCTCAACTCCATCTCGTGCTCTTCGCCGTTAATGACGATGGTGGCCTTAACGGAATCCTTGTCTATGTTGGTCTGCCAAATCTTGGTGGCCAGGCTGAAGGTATAAATATTCGATGGATTTTCCGGAATATTCGCAGGCGTTAGATTGGTCAGCGTGGTGGTGCAGCCCCCTAATCCGAGGGAAATTGCCACTGCCATGAGAGGAAAAATTTGTTTAATTGCTTTCATAGGGAAAAGTTCTCGAGTAGGTTATCGGTACCATTGATGGGTCTGCAAGAAAAAGCTGATGCGCAAACACCGTTGGGCGTATATTTTCACATTCCGTTTTGTGCGCGTCCATGCGATTTTTGTGCTTTTTACCAAAAAGAGCCCAGAAGAGGGGACATTGAGAGGTATCTTGAGGGGATGGAGAAAGAACTCGCCCTGGTTTCATTCGACCAGTCGGTGGAGACGGTATTCTGGGGTGGGGGAACGCCGGGTCTTCTCTCGGCCCGCGATTTGCGAAGACTGGGAAAGGCCATGCTGCAACATTTTTCCTCCCCACCTTCGGAATGGACGGTGGAGATGGCCCCATCAACGGTTAAAGCCGATAAAATTACCATCCTGCGGGATTTGGGAGTTACAAGAATCTCACTTGGGGTGCAAAGTTTCAGACCCGAAATGCTGGAAATACTGGGCCGATCCCACTCCCGGGAACAAATATATCGCGCCATTGAAATAATACGTCACCAGGATTTCGAAAATCTGAATCTCGACCTTATTTTTTCAATTCCGGAACAAAGCCTGGCCATGTGGCTATGCGACCTTGAAGAAGCGGTTGCGTTGGCGCCTCAACACATCTCGACTTATAACCTGACGTTTGAGGAAGACACCGCCTTGTGGTTGAGAAGAGAAAAAGGGCAAACCAAGGGCAAAACGGAGACGGAGGAGGCTGCATTTTTCGAAAAATCGGCCGAATTCCTTCCCGCCAATGGCTATGGCCAATATGAAATTTCCAATTATTCCCGGCCCGGATTTGCCTGCCGCCATAACCTCAACACCTGGAACATGAGCCAGTGGGCCGGTTTCGGGCCATCCGCTGCTTCCCAGTATCAGGGCTGGCGTTATGCCAATGTTTCCTCCCTTGACCAATGGTTGGCAGGACTTAACGAAGGAAAACCTCAACAGGTGGACCGCCAGCTACTGACCCCCGAGATCCTCTTTGCCGACAGCCTGATTTTCGGCCTGCGCACCAACCGCGGTGTGGACCTGCCTGCTCTTCGGGATCGATTCAAGCCGGATAAAGTCGATTTCTTACCACTGGATGAGCTTTGGGAGGCCCTTCGGGAGGAGGGGTTGCTTGAAGTCTCACCAAATCAATGCCTTAGACTGACGAATAAGGGGCTTCTCGTTGCGGACGGCGTTGCCGCTGATATCCTGACCAAACTGGATGAGAAACCGGCGGTCTGCTGAATGATCAGGCTTCCGGTTCAGCCGTTGATCGTTGACCGGCTTCCGAATCGATGCGCAGGAGAGCTTCCACACTGTCTCCGGCCAATTTCAGCAAGTCCACCATATCCTGGGCGGATTTTTCTTCCTCGACCTGCTCCATCAGGAACCATCCCAGAAATTCCAGGGTGGCGAAGTCCTTTTCATCCTGCGCCAGTTGAAAAAGCTCGTTGATCTGACCGGTAACCTCGATCTCCTGTGCCAGGCTATTTTCAAATATTTCCAATGGCGACGAAAAATCCGTTTGGGGTTGGAGAACCGCCTTCAAAACCACCTTGCCGCTCCGGTCGTTGAGGTAGTCGAAAATTTTCATGGCATGGCCCTGTTCTTCTTCGGCCTGCATCCGCATCCAACCGGCAAATCCTTTATAGGGAGTTGATTCCAAAAATGCGGACATCCCCAAGTAGGAATAATACGAGGCCAGCTCGTTGTTAATTTGATGGTTTAATGCTTCTTCGATTTTTTTACTGATCATAGTTCAAGATTGTTGAGGTAATTCTATTTAGAATAATTCTTATTAAAATTAAAAATGGCAAGCTTTATTTTGAAAAAAGAAGTTTTTGCCCCTTTTCCCTATTACTCCATTGCCTGGGGACCGATGCGCCGCTAACTTCCATCGTTGGAAATCGGAGGTTTGGAAAAATCTCTCAATCACTACGAAGGGTTAACTCAGCAGGAAAGGCACTCCCATGAATGAAGCTACTCTCTATTTTGCCACCAATCGAAGACACCAAGGCGCGGATCGATGGCATCCCGACGGCTACGGCAAGAAATTCAGCAAGGACGGAAAGCAGAATTTGCGGTTTGGGGAACTGACCATGAAAGTGGATAACAACAAGATTGACGATTGCCTGGAAAGCCAATCCGGTGGAAGAACGGGAGACGGTGAAAAGCTTTCCGGCTACCTTAAGAAACAGGCCAAAACAGCCATCATCACGGCCTATGAAGACGAAACCGCACTGTCTACGAAACCGATTCCGGACCGCCAAAACGCATCCGCCCGGATGTTCCGCAAGTTGAAACTGGAAATGGAGAATGCCGCCGATGTGGTCATCTACATTCACGGTTACAATGTGGATTGGATTGATGCCATGGGGGCCGCCCTTTCCTTGCAGTACATGCTCAATAGAAAAAACGGGAGTGACTCCTCCCGGAAAGTTATCGTCGTTCTTTTCAGTTGGCCTTCCGATGGGAGCATAATGCCCTACGCGGCCTATTGGTCGGACAGGATCGACGCGCGATGTTCAGGCGTGGCCATGGGCCGGGCAATCCTCAAACTCCAGGATTTTCTGCTTTCGCTTCACAGGAACGCCCGGCGGAAAACGGAGAGACTATGTGAACGGGAAATCCACTTGCTCTGCCATTCCATGGGTAATTTTGTTTTGCAAAAAGCTTTGCCGACCCTGCTCCAGCACTCCAAAGGCAGGGCTCTGGCGAGAATTTTTCAGCATGTCTTCTTGTGTGCGGCGGATGTGGCAGACGATGTTCTGGAAAGGAACCAACCAATGGGGAGATTGCACGAGACCTGTGAAAACCTTTCCATCTATTACAACAAAGGGGACCTCGCCATGCATATATCCGATTACACCAAGGGGCAATCAGATCGCCTGGGCCATAGCGGAAACGCGAATCCCCGTGCGGTTCATAACAAAATACACCAGATGGACTGCAGTAAAATCGTCAAAGGCGTGGTCGAGCATAGTTATTACCTTTGGGCCACGGTAAACAACGACATTCGCCACAGCATTGAGGGAAAGGATTTCGATGACCCATCACGCCGAAGAAAGAGGCTCAGCGGTTCCAACGAATGGGCCTTAACCTGACATCTTTCCGATAGGGTTATTACTCCCCGCAACCGGATGTTGCACTGAATAGACAACCGCTGTCGGCGCGGGCAAAAAATCGCTCCCCGGTGCCACCTACAGTATTGGGGAAAGACCATATCCAGCCGGAACTTTCACCGAAAAGGAAGAACCAGCGATAGGAGGCTTCGTTGAGGAAGAGCCATTCACTAAGACCGGAATCCCATAGAAATATGGTGTCGGAATCGCTCCCGGGATTGACCCATTGCCAGCCATGCTGCTGATGGAAAATCCAGGGCCATAAATCCGTCAAATAAGTTTCATACCAGGGCGATTCGTTCCAGCCGGGAAATCCTGAAATTTCTTCCCCTCCGAAAGGATCCGGGAAGGGCCGCTGGATGGAAACGCCAAAGGGGTCGGGCGATCCGCTGCGGGTATCGATCCAGATGGCTACTCCGGGTAAATTGCCGCCGAGAGATGGCACCACTCCCAAATAATCGCCCAGCATGCGCCCTCCCGGTGTAAGAGGAGTCAGGAGGGCATTGCTGGGGACTTCCGAGAGCCGAATGTTGGGTTCCCATGTGTCGCCTGCATCGAAGGACTCGGCTAGGTAAAGATGGAAGAGGTTTCCGTCCTGCGGGTTATCGCGGGTGTCGTAAAATATAATGGTCACATGTCGTCCGTCGGCAGAGACGGATATGGCGGGGGTGGCAATGGAGCTTCCGGCGGGATTACTGCTCACGCCTGTGGGTGATGTCCAGGTTTGCCCTTTATCGGCGGAGCGGGTGAACATGACTTTCGGAATTCCCGCAATTACAGTCTGATAGGTGACACAAATGGCCCCCTCAGTTCGGTCCGCGGCGGCGGATGGTAGAAAGCCGCCTCCGCGCAGGACAGGATCATCATACGCCTGGAATCCCGCCGCCACCACTCGAGCGATCCCGAAAGAGTCGCCACCGCTTTCGGAAATCCTCACCTCGATGCGATCATCGGCAAAGTTGTTCCCGGCAGTGATGAAGTTCCAGTAAACAACCGCCAGGGAACCGTCGGGCAGGAAAACCGGCTGCGAACCCTGGCTAAACGAGTTGGGCGGTGTGACGTTAATCGGCTCCGCCAGCCAACTCTCTCCCCCATTGTCACTGTAAGATGCCATGATGGGCCAACCGGTATCGTTGTTGCGGAAATTGGTATAAGTGGTGACCACCCGTCCTGCCGTGGGTGTGTCGGCAAAGGTATTTACGGCAACCCAGTTCTTGTCCAAAAAATCTTCTTCCTCCGGTGGTCTGGCCGCAATCACTGGAGGATCGAAGTTAAATCCGCCATCCGAACTCTTACTCATCATTATCCAGTTGCCGGTCGGAGGGCGGTTGATTCCCAATGTGTTAAGGTAAATATTACCCAGATGATCGACCACGGCCACGGGATCGGAGGCTCTATCAAGGAACCCTCCAGAAACTTGAGTCAGACCTGGAATAAGTGCGCGATCCCAGGTCAATCCGGCATCATGACTGATGGCATAACCGCAATTGACGGCCCCGCCGTCGGTGAATCTCCCTTCCTGGAATGTTCCCACCACGAGGTTCGGATTCATCGGGTGGCGGGCAATGTGCGGTTCAGCCTGGTGCCGCATGTTTGCCGGCAGCGCAGCCGGGTCATTTCCCAAACGCAAATTGAGGCCTATCCGGGAGACAGCCGAGGCGCTGGGCTGGTTCGGTGTCCGGGTTCTGATAAAGACTTCGGGTTCCTTGACTAAATCGGTATTCAACCCGAGGGCGAAGTAGGCGCCCGAGGAGACATAGTCCCGGATTTCAGGGCGCAAGGCGGCTTCATAAGCCGAAGAAGGTCCTTGATCTGCCGCCCAAATATATTGCAGCGTGGACATACCGCAGAGGCACGCCCTTAGAGCGAGAATAAACTTTGCCGACATAGTGGAGTTTGAAAAGCAGGGAAGCCATACCTCTTAAGGAATCCATTTCATCTCTGCAAGACAAAATGATTACAGGGTATTTCCCAGTGGATTGAAGGCGTTTCTTACTTGCTTTTTGAAGAGCAGTCATCTTCATTGTCTCATTTTTAAAAATCTACTGTCTTTATGGAGAGTTACTTAATACAAACAATTACCGTCGGCGTTATTGCCCAGGCGGAAGATTCCGGCCAGGGAATGGGTTCGATGCTCATTTTCTACCTGCTCTTGTTCGCGGGACTCTGGTTTTTGCTATTGGCGCCCCAGAAGAAAAGACAAAAGGCGCAGCAAAAAATGCTCTCGGAATTGAAAACCGGGGATTCCGTCTTGACCAACGGTGGCCTCTACGGAGAAATTACCAATGTCAAGGCGGACCGCTTCATCGTTAAAATTGCCGAAAACACCAAGGTGGAAATCAGCAAGGGCTCGGTGCAAAGCCTGGTTCCCCGCAAGTAGCCTCTCTCATCCGACACGGTTTATCCCGCTATTTATTTTATATCTATTTCATCCCTATGACCGGTAGCATTATTTGGAAAAGCCTGATAACCATCGCAGTGGTTTCATGGGCCATACTCAACATCGTCCCGCCCAACGACACTCCTTTCGAGCAGTACATCGACACCCAGGTAACGGCCGAGGTCGAGGAGTTCAATGAACTCAAAAATAAAGCCATGGAACGGGTCGAGAGCAAACAGGACCCAAGCCTGTTCGTGGCCCTCAAGAACCTTCTGATAGAGGAATCCATCGATTTTCAAAAATTTGTCCCGCAAATTGACGGCACCGATATCAGGAACCGTCCGAAGCGTAATGAAACCCTCTTGGCCGAGTTGCTCAAACTCTCCCAGGGCAAAGTCAAGCTGGGGCTCGATCTCAAAGGCGGCATCGCCTTCACCTTCAAGGTAGATGAGGCCGACCTCGATGCCAACCAGGTGGTGCGCGATGATCAGCTTTCCCGGGCCGTCGAAATCATCCGCAAACGGGTGGACGGTCTCGGTGTGGCGGAGCCCATTATCAGGCTGAAGGGTGACAATCGCATTGAGGTGCAAATGCCGGGAATATCGACCAAGGACAATCCTGACATCATCCAATCCATCGGAAAACCGGCCAAACTGGAATTCTGTGAGGTCCATCGCACCGCCAACCCTCAAAACACCCCGGAAACTCCTCTGGGCTATATCCCCATGATCGAGGATCGGGAGGATTCCCGTACCGGGGATATTTCGGAAATCGCCTATTACATTAAAAGACCACCGGCCATGACCGGCGAGATCATTGATGAAGCTTACGCCGCCCCTAACGAATTTGGAGGATTTCGGGTGCTCTTGCGGTTTACCGGCGAGGGTGAAAATACTTTTGCCAACGTAACCCGGATGATTTCCGAGAAGAATCAGTCAACCAATGTGGTTGGCCAGATGGCCATCATCCTCGACGGCAAACTTTATAGCGCGCCCACCGTCCAGCAGGAGATCCGGGGCGGAGCTGAGATCACCGGCCGTTTTTCCCAGCGGGAGGCCCTCGAACTGGCCAATGTGCTCAATAACCCTCTCAAAGTAGGTATGGTTGTCGATGAAATGTACGAAGTCGGCCCCTCCCTGGCTGAAGACGCCCGCGATGCTTCCCTTTCCGCATTCCAGATTGGGGCTGTATTGGTGATTTTGTTCATGATAATTTATTATCTCTCGGCCGGGATGGTGGCCGTCATATCCGTGGGCATTAACGTCATCATCGTCTTTGGCACCCTTTCCAGTTTGGGCGCTACCGTAACCCTGCCCGGAGTGGCTGCCCTGGTATTGACCATCGGGATGGCGGTGGATGCCAATATCCTCATCTTTGAGCGAATCCGGGAAGAACTGCGTGAGGGCAAGAAATTATCAACTTCAATCATTACGGGTTATCAAAAAGTCCTCTCGACAATCGTGGATGCGAATGTGACCACGCTCATTACGGCCGGAATTCTTATCTGGTTGGGGACCGGGCCGGTCAAAGGATTCGGGGTCACTCTGGCTATCGGAATTGTCGCCTCGATGTTTTGTGCCCTTCTGGTCAGCCGGGCCATGCTGGAATTTTTGGTCAACACCGGCATTGTTAAAAAGATGATGGTCAAGAGTTTCTTCAAGACCACCTCCGTGCCTTTCCTCGATTATCGCAAAGTCGCTTTTATATCTTCCTGGACCGTCGTGTTGGTGGGAATCTCTTCTGTTTTTCTTAACAAGGACCACATTTTCGGTACCGACTTTACGGGAGGGGAGGAACTGACCCTGAAATTTGAACAAAAGCTGACATCCCAGCAGGTAGCCAAAGTGGCTGGTGATAACGATTTGGGAGAAGTAAATGTGGTCTTTCAAACCACCATTGGCCAAGGTGTTGAAGACCTTAAAATAACTACCCAGCATGGTAAAGGAGACCAAATGCTGGCAGCCCTGCTATCAGCCTTTCCGCAGGCCGGTTTGGATTTGGTCGGCAAATCGACCATCAGCGCATCGGTGGGTGATGAAGTCAAATGGAGCGCGGTCAAGTCAATATCACTGGCTCTTGTTTTCATTCTCTTCTATGTCGCCGTGCGTTTTGAGTTCGGCTACGGAGTCGGGGCTGTCATTGCCACGATCCATGATATCCTGATGAGTATTGGATTGTTTGTCCTGCTAGGCTCGCTGGGGTTTGGAAGCGGCCAGTTTTCCGCCCCAATGGTGGCCGCCGTGTTGATGATCATCGGCTATTCCCTAAACGATACCATTGTCGTATTCGACCGGATACGGGAAGAACTGACTCTCAACCCAGGCATGAATTTGAAAGGCGTGGTCAATCTTTCCATAAACCGCACTCTTTCGCGAACATTGCTTACCAGTGTGACTACCCTTTTAGCCACCTCCGCGCTTTACCTCTGGGGAGCCGGGGTGGTCATCGATTTTGCCCTGGTCTTCATCATTGGAATTTTCACAGGCACATTTTCTTCCATTTTCATCGCCAGCCCGGTCTTTTTCTGGTACCACAAAGAGGACCGCCGCCATGTCGAGGAACGCCACATCCTTCCAGAATACGAGTGGCAAACCTCGCGTAAAGCCTCTAAACCCACAAACTGAATCCATCCCTTATGCGTTGGATCTGCCACCCGAGCGCCGAAAACCAGATCGAGGCTCTCCGCCGCCAGTTTTCCCTCCACCCTATTGTCGCCCGCCTGCTGGTCCGGCTTGGGTTCGATGAGGAGGAATCCGCCCAGCGTTACCTGGAACCTAGTCTGAAAGACTTGGACGACCCCTTTCGCATGACCCATCTGGACCGGGCGGTTGACAGGTTGCAGCGAGCCATGAGAAACGGCGAGGATATCCTCGTTTACGGCGATTACGATGTCGATGGGGTAACCAGCACGGTTCTCCTGGTCAGTATCCTGCGTCTTTATGGAATTTTCCCCCGCTACATGATTCCTCGGCGCCTACAGGAGGGCTACGGCCTATCCTCAAAAGGCATCGAAAGGATTCTCGAAGGTCAAACGCCTAACCTGCTCATCGTTCTGGACAGCGGAACCAATGCTTACAAAGAAGTAGCTATCCTGCGGGAAAAGCAAATCGATGTCATTATTATCGATCACCACTCCTCCAAGGACGGTCTCCCCTCCGATTGCATCCTGGTCAACCCCCGCGTATTTGACGACGAGAAGGAACCGTGGCAGCATCTCTGCACCGTCGGCCTGGTTTTCAAACTTGTCCATGGGTTGCTCAAGAGGCTCCGCCAGGAAGGAGACGAGCAAGCCCACAACATTCGCCTTCGGGATTACCTCGATCTTGTCGCCATGGGAACGGTGGCGGATCTGGTGCCATTGCAGGGAGAAAACCGGATATTGGCCAAAGCGGGCCTGGAAAGGCTCAGAAATACCCAGCGTCTTGGATTGAAGGCCCTCTACGAAACCAGCCGCATGTCCATTGGCGAAGAAATAACCCCGGTGGACATTTCCTTTCGCCTGGGACCGCGCATCAATGCCAGCGGTCGGCTCGGTGATGCCATTTTGCCGGTTGATCTGCTTCTTTGCGAAAACTGGGGTCAATGCGGCAAAGTAGCCAATACGCTGGAAAAAATGAACAGTGATCGCAAGGAGATCGAAAGCCGGATTTGCATGGAGGCGGAAGAAATAATCAAGGACCGCCTTTTCGATCAGGCGGGATACATTCTGCACCACGCGGACTGGCACCCCGGAGTAGTCGGGGCCGTGGCCAGCCGGCTGGTCCAGAAATACCGCCGCCCATGCATTGTTATGGGTGCAGATGGTGGATTGGCCAAAGGCTCGGGCCGCAGCGTAAAAGGCGTCAACCTGGTGGAGGTTCTGCAAACCTGCGATGAATTGCTCCACCATTGGGGTGGCCACCCCATGGCCATCGGTATCTCTTTGTCACCGGCAAACCTGGATGCTTTGCAGGTTGTTTTCCACAAAGCAGTTTGTGCATTAGTGGAACAATCAACATCCGCCGGAGAACTTGAGCTTGCTTGCTGGATTCAGCCAGAGGAAATAAACGGGGAACTTCTGGATGAATTAAAATGCCTGCAGCCTTTCGGACAAGGCAATCCCGAGCCCGTCTTCGGCATTCGTGAAGTTACCCTGAACAAACGGCCGGATGTTTTCCCACAGGGTAATTATCGATTCCAAATAAATACCAATTCCGGACAGCGGCTATTCGGAGTGGCCTGGAAAAAAGCCGATAATCTCCTGTCCGTCAACGAACCGGTAGACCTGGCCGTAAAACTGAAATGGAATTGCTGGAATGGCCGCAAATACCCTCAAATGGAGCTTATCGACTGGCGGCCGAGTCAGGATTCCTGATCCATGCCCATTGCATGGGCGTCCCGAAAGAAAATCAATTATTGGAAAGTTCCCTGGCAGTTCTCTCGAAAGCAACCAAGGCTTCCTCAATTTG
>JAJFLV010000062.1 GCA_021772535.1 Opitutales bacterium
AAAGGGGCGACCAGAGCCATGATTCCGGCCGTAGCCAATCCCAGGCTTACCGCATACCAGAATCCTGCATTGGCCAGGCGGGTATATTCATCCTGCCGGGAAACAAGGAGTAAACGGACACCGCCGGTTTCCACCAGCGCGGCGAACGCCCTTATGGAATAGGCCAAACCTATAAGCCCGTAGTCCTCTGGCAGCAGAAGCCAGGCCAAGGCGATCTGCGTAGCAATGCCAGCGATCTTTGTGACGATCGCTTGGCTGAACATCCACAGAAACCCGTGCATCGTCCGCTGAGTCAGCGATATAGGTGTTTTCATTGGCTTACGCTCATGAAAAATCCCTTAGGGAGACCCGATGTTCAATATCTTTCTTCAAAGAATATCAGGTCTAATGAGAATTTATTGTTTCGAAAAACACTCCCTCAGCGTTTTTTTGAAGGTTGTGCCCTCAGTCCCAGGTGAGGAGGAGGCGGGTGTAATAGGTGGTGTCGAGCCGCTCTTTTCCCGGAGCCGGATTGTTATTAAAGAAATTCGATACCCCAAAGCGGACTTTCCAGGACTTGCCGCCCCCCAGGGAGAATTCGAGTCCGGTATCCTGAGTGAGGCGGAAATCCGAGAAATCCTCCACGCTGGGAATAAATTTCAAATCAGTGGTCACCCTCCCGATTTTGTCAAAGCGGTATAAATGTTTGAGCCCGAAATCGAGGCCCGGAGATTTGATTTTATCTCCGTTTTCAAGTTTCTCGGAGCGATAGCTGCCGCCTGCTCGTCCACTCAACGAATGGTGCTCCTGTTTGAAAAATCGATAACTCAAGCCCCCTGCGGAAGTCACCCGAAAGTCGATATCCTCAAATTGGTCCCGCTCCACTTCCGATCTCACGAACCAACCCAGCTTTTCTTTGAAAAAAGAATTATAGCTGGCTCCGGCGATGATTTCATTTGAAGTTTGGCCACCATTTTTTTCAGCCTGATCGTAAGAGAGATAAAATCCCAGGGAGTGGTTCGGCCGGGTCAGGTCGGCTTTCAGGCGAGCCGCGCTGCCGAACTCCTCGCTGTTGCCCGACTTTCCCGACAAATCAAAACCAACTTCGTAGGACCATTTTCCGCGGCCGGCCTCGTATTCCTCCTTTCTTTTTATAACTTCGGGATCTTCACCGCCCTTTCTCCAGGCAGCGGAGATTTTCGCCATTTCGGTCGCCAATAATACCTCCGGTCCGGCGATTTCCATTTGAGAGTCCCCTTTACGGTGAACCTTGCCATGATAAGTCTGCCCGTTGGCCACCCGAACAAATACATTCTCCTCGGTACTGAATCCGACCACCAATTCTTTTTTAATGATCAGAGCACCGGCAAACTCCGTCTCCATGGTGATTGTCTTATCCGTTATGCCCATGATCTTACCGACCAGGCGCGTCCCGTTTGTCGTTTCCACGATATCGGCTGTTGCGACCGAGGCGGCAACAGCTGCTATTAGCCCAAGACAACCGAACAGTTTTCCAATTTTTATAATAATATTTATCAAAATCGCCTCCACTTGTTAGAAAAAACGAAGATCGCGCAAATACTCTGGAATAAAGAAATATTGGCAACGATTTTGGGAAGTTAATTACCAAAAACACCTTTCCGTCTCCATAATCATCCGGTTTTGGACAATTATTTTCAGTGGAGGTTGGAGCGACTCCGGTTAAAGTTAGCCTTGAATCCCGGCCATTGGAGATGCATACGTCTAATTAAGTCCACCCGCTAAAGGCTGGAGACATAGCACGAGGGGCAGAAAACTTGAAATACGCGGAAAGGCATTACTGTTTTCGATGGGAATTGAAAAATTCCAGGGAAAACCTATGGTCCCACATCGCCGATACCAATCGATTCAACCATGACAATCGCCTGCCCCCCATGATAACGGAGGGCTTGGACCCGGAAAATCCAACCCTGCGCATGATGCGGTTCAATTTCTGGGGCATGAATATCCGTTGGCGAGAGTATCCCTATGAGTGGATTTCCCCCGAACGCTTCGGTGTCGTCAGGCGCTACTTGAACGGTCCCTTGAAAAGCCTCAGGATGCAGACTATTCTTGAACCCAGCAAAGGAGGCGGGACATTGCTCATATATCATATCTGGATTGTGCCTCGTAACCTTTTGGGGTGGTTGGCCCTCCCATGGAAGATCGGATTTGCTATCCGGAGGAGTTTTCAACGCACTTTTCTCCATTACGATAAGATGGTCAGCGAAGGGTTAAACTCATCCTCCCCAAAGGAACAAATACCCCTAATCCCGGGAAGGCCGCTTGTTTTCGGCGCTCACCGGCGACTGCTCGAAATAGCCCAACGGCTAAGAAAAAAAACAGAATTCGACCAGGAAACTCTCCGTCCTGTCCTCGACCTTTTGCAAACCGGCGACGATCTCACTCTCAGCCGGTTGCGCCCTTATGCCTTGGCAGAATTGTGGGGAATGCCGCGTCACACTGTCCTCGATTTATTTCTACACGCCACAAGAGAAGGATTGCTCGATTTTAGTTGGGAGATTCTTTGCCCACTCTGCCGTGGCGCCAAATCGAACGTGTCCAGTCTGCGCGATCTCCAGGGAGCCGCGCACTGTGATACCTGCAATATCCGTTTCGATGCGAACCTGGACCAGGCGGTTGAACTCGTTTTTTCCCCTAATCCAGCCATCCGGACCGTCCAGTCCCATGAATTCTGTGTAGGTGGCCCGCAGGTGACTCCCCACATCGCAGCCCAGCAAACGCTGTCTGTCGGAAAACCCCTCCAATGGAACCTCGACCTCAAGCCAGGCCGCTATCGGCTGCGAGCTGTCTCGGTAGATGGCTGCTGCTACATCGACGTTAGTGAAAACGGTCTCCGTGCCCAATCCGTATCAATCAATAAGAATTCATGGAACCCGGGCGAATGTGCCTTGGCAACCGACAGCCAATTATCATTATCGAATAATAGTGAAACCCCAAAGCTTGTTTTACTCGAGCAATTAAGCTGGATGGACGACGCCGTAACCGCTGCCGAGGTAACAGCGCGGCAAGTTTTTCGTGATCTCTTTTCGAGTGAAGTAATCGGATATGGTGAAAAAATTTCGGTTGGAAATATTACACTGGTATTCACGGACCTGAAAGGCTCGACAAAGCTTTATGAAAAGATCGGCGACGCTCCTGCCTTTGGTCTTGTCATGAGCCATTTTGAAATTTTGAAGAAACATGTGGCCAAACACGATGGCGCCATCATCAAAACAATGGGAGATGCCATTATGGCGGCATTCATCCAACCGGTCAACGCCCTGCAAGCCATGCTTGCCGCCCAGGTGGAACTGGCTCCATGCAATGAAGAGGGAAAAAATGCCTCCCATCTCGCCCTCAAGGTAGGCATTCATTGCGGGCCCTGTATCGCCATCAACCAGGATGACCGCCTTGATTATTTTGGCACCACGGTAAACGTGACTGCTCGCCTTGAAGCTCTTTCCTGTGGTGAGGATCTGGTCGTTTCGCAAATTTTTTTGGAAGACCCGACAGTTAAAACATTCCTTCAGGAAAGGAAAAGACGGCTGCAAACAGAACCAGAGGTCGCCCAGGTGAAAGGCATCGAAACCGGGCCGATCAACATCGCCCGTATCCGCAAATGCCCCGAATCGTGAAATTTCGCGTTGTCGGTTTTTAGCCAAAGGTCGGAAAAATTCAGGAACCCAAATGGACTTATTCTTGTTAGAATGAGAGATTGATATGATGTAATGAGAAATTTGATATTCAGATGGTTTATTATTTTGGGGGTTGCTTCCTTAGTTTCCCAAATCGAGGCGAAGGAGGAGGAATTGCCGCCGGGGAGGGTTCGTGTGGAAATAGAGGACTCCAACGAGCGGACGCCCAACTGGTTTCCGGATGGGAAAAGAATTCTATTTGAATCCGACCATTATGGCGATTGGGATCTTTATACCGCGGCTGCATCTGAGGATGCTCCAGATAGGGAGAGGCTTACTTTTGATGAAAGCTCGGAGCGTCAACCGGCACTATCGCCCGATGCCAAAAGAATCGTTTTCCAAAGCAACCGGAACGGGCAGATGGACTTGTTCATTATGGAATTGGAAGATAAAAAAGTCCGGCAATTGACCCATCTGGAGGGAGACGAGATGTTTCCCCACTGGTCCCCGGATGGCAAACAGATCGCGTTTTCATCCAATAAAAATGGCAATCTGGACATTTTTGTAACGGATTCGGAGGGTAAAACGGTTCGGCAATTGACGGACAATCCCAAGCGGGATGTTTGGCCAAGGTGGTCTCCCGATGGTTCACAAATCCTGTTTTTCTCCAGGCGTGATACGGATGGGCAGGATGACGAACTCTACACCATTTCTTCTAACGGGGGCGAGGCGCGAAGAATCACCCATCGCGTTGGTCACGATTTTTGTCCCTCCTGGTCACCAGAGGGCAAACGAATTGCCGTCGCGGCAATCGACGAAAATGGCCAAGCCGGGATCAGCATAATCGACCTGAATGGTAAATTGATCAGCCGCATAGGACTTGGGTTCGTCGCTGCGACGATGCCAACATGGTCCCCCGACGGCAACAAGGTCGCTTATGTCGCCAGGGGTAAGGGGTATTACGACATTTATATCGAGGAAGTTCCCGGGACAACCGAGAATACCTCTATGACCGAATAACCGAAGAGACGCTTTGTGGTCGGTTCAACGGGCTACTTTTTTTCCAGCCGGGAAACGATTATTTCGCGGTTACTCTTGTAGATGGCATAGAAAATGTCTTGTTCCGAGGGGTCCCAGGCGATCCCCTGGCCTGGGTTGTTGACTGGTATCGTATCGATAAATTCCAGTATGGAGCCTGCTTGGGGGATTTTGAGAACCCAGATTTCTTTTGGGTCGTGCCCCGTTACGTAGAGAAGCCCCTCTTTGTCGAAAATCCCTCCGGAACTGCTGTAAACACCAAATTTCTCAAGGATCGCCGCGGGGAAAACCCAGCCTTCCTTGCGGTTCCAGTCCTTGTCGAATTTTACCAGGTTGGTCCAGGAGGAATCGCGGTTGGGTTCTGCTGCCCGGTTGCCATAATGAGCAAAGGCCACGTACCAATGGCCTTCGTAAAAATCGACCCAGGTGGTCGAGCCGGAATATATGCCAAAACTATGCGAACCGATATGTTTCATCGTCCTGGTATCCCAAATTTCGATGGAGCCGGTCATGGGCACCCCGGAGTAATTGGAGTGGGCGCAATAAAGTTTGCCTTTGAGGACGACACCGCTGTTGAGATGGATCAGAGGCTCTCCTTCAGGACATTCCCAGCCTGCCACCCGTTCCCCTGTGGCCTTGTCGTATTTGCCGATGGCGTGGTTACTGATGGCGTAGAAAAACTTCTTGTCCACGGCCACTGCCTGTTTGGCCTCTTTCGCAGGAAACCGCCGAAGCTCCTCATATTCATAGGAACTCTCTCCTTGAAGACTTGGCAGCGAAACCAGAGTCAATAAGACCCCGATAATCCCAGTTCTAAGTAAGAAAATATATCGTATGTGTTTATTCATGATTAAATTAAACTTGATCATACCCCATCGCTAGCGGTGGGCAATAGCTTTTAAGAGTATCGGGTTAAATACACCCCAATGTTTCAAACGGCTTCTCAATGGCGGGTGATAAACATTTTATAAAAAGAGTTATGATACAAATCTGTTCAAATTTGGTTGTCATTGAATGTGAGGATACGAATATGCCCTTAAGAAGCCTAAATCCGACAAGCGCGAATAGCTGCGTTGCAGCCCGCAAACCGCTTGGTTACGTAGGGTACTACG